>CAZYKS010000073.1:0-5077 GCA_964648375.1 uncultured Gammaproteobacteria bacterium
GATCCAATGGAAATGAAAACGCCCCGGTTCGTGCAAAATGCGAACTGGGCGTTAAAAAAGTCCTTGGGATAACATCTCCTTTATATTCGTTATTTCCATATCAATATGCTCCTTCGGTCAAAACTTTATTAATGGAAACTTCTTTGCTGATTCCTATGGCAGTCATTTCTAATGTAGTATCGACATCATACGCATGCAAATTCTGATTAAAAAACTCAAGTCCGGTGATAACTGGTAAAAAATAGGCCGGATAAAATTAACCGGAATTAAAAACATCCCTAGCATTGGATTAAGTAAGGGATGAAAGTCGCCGAATGTCCAGAATCATGCCTAGAAGCTTGGGGAAATCCCCTGTTTAAGGCAGTCTACCAAGACCAAGGAGGGAAAGAAGTCCGGCGGACTTACCGCTCCTAGGCAGGATTCTGGACACTACAGCGATGGTTTAAAATATGATAATATTGATTATAGTGGATAAAATCGATTTTGACAAATGATTTTTAATTTTACGTTAAATTTTTTCCTCTTATTATATACTGCCGTAAATTACCACTCAGCCAGCCGCTTGCCAGAAAGGAAAATAAGACAAATAAATACCCAAGGAGGAAAAGTATTTAGTGTTTTAAATCCTTTTGACAAGCAGCTGGCTGGAAAGTAAACCCTACGAATCAACGAATCAATTCACGAATATAACGAATACATTTAATGCCGTCTGTTATGTAATTTACTCATAATTCTAATCAATCGTATCCGTAAATTCGTATTAATATTCGTAGATTTGTAAGTTGTTATAAAACATTTTAAATTAGCAAAAATTTAAACGATTGTCAAGGGGTATTTATATTGTTATATTCTATTAACTAAAATTAGATAAACATACAATAAATATTAGACTTATACTTTAAACAATTTATAAGCCGTAATTTATAATTTATAAAAAATTTATAAGTAGTAATACTAAATTTATAAAATTTTTATTGTTTAAATATTACAAATTTAATATTTAATATTGGGTAAATTCAATTTATAAGTAATAATACTAAATTTTAAAATATTTTTGTTTAAATATTACAAATTAAATATTTGGTATTGTCTGCAAATTGTAAATTAAAACTTACAAATTTTTACTAAATATAATTTAAATGATTTAAAATACTATAATGTCATTGTCCAAATTAAAATTCGATATCGCCCTGACCCATTTTCCTAAATTCGGGCCGGTGCGCCAGCGCCGCCTGCTAAAGCATTTCGAGAATGCCGAAGCCGCCTTTTATGCCAAAGCGGGCGATCTCGAAAAAGCCGGGATCGAAAAGGATTTAGCCATGGAATTTACGGCCGCGCGGAGCGAGATAGAACCGGAGGCGATTATCGAAAAACTTGACAAGGAAGGAATTAACGTGCTATCAATTGAAAGCGAGGGCTATCCCAAGCGCTTGCGCGAAATTTACGACGCTCCCCGCCTGCTCTATTATAAAGGCGAACTAGGCGAAAAGGGCCGGGACGAATTCAGTCTCGCGGTCGTAGGGACGCGGAAATTCACGCATTACGGCCAACAGGCGGCGGAAACGATTACCCGCGGCCTGGCCCGGTCCGGGATCACGGTCGTAAGCGGCCTCGCACTCGGGATCGACGCCATCGCTCATAACGCCTGCCTGGAAACGGGCGGGCGCACGCTCGCGGTCCTCGGTTCAGGGCTCGACCGGGCCAGCATCTATCCGGCCGCCAACCGCTATCTGGCCGAGGCTATCGTCGCCCGGAAGGGGGCGCTTATATCCGAATTCCCGGTCGATACTCCCCCGCTCCGGCACCATTTTCCCCAGCGCAACCGGATCATTTCCGGACTGTCGCTCGGGGTCGTAGTCATCGAAGCCGGGGAAAAATCCGGGGCGCTGATCACCGCCCGGCACGCGCTCGACCAGAACCGGGAAGTTTTCGCGGTCCCGGGACCGATCTTTTCCGATGTATCGATCGGGCCTAACCGCCTGATCAAGGCCGGGGCCCAGGCCGTAACCGGAGCCGAAGATATCCTGGAAGCGCTCGACCTCGAGCAGGCAACCGCCTATATCGAACACCAGCGAGCCATGCCCGATACCCCGGAAGAAGAACTGATCGCGGCCGAACTGAGCCAGGAACCGCTCCATATTGACGAAATCGTGCGGTTGACTAAATTAGCTGCGGCCTTGGTGTCGAGCACATTAGTGGTGATGGAGATGAAGGGAATGGTGAGGAATCTCGGGGGGATGCAGTATGTCTTGGCGCGGTAACAAGCAAATTTAATTCCAATTATATGCGAATTAAATTCGAATAAATATGAGGGAAATTTTACATAAAGAATTATCTTATAAAATCGTAGGGATATTATACGAAGTTCATAAAAAATTAGGCAGATTTTGTTCACATAAACAGTATTGTGACGCTTTTGAAATATTATTAAACCAAAATAATGTTAAATATAAAAGGGAGGTTGAAATACCGATTGAATTTGAAAATGAAAAATTATTTGGAAACAGATTGGATTTTCTTATAGAAGACTTAATACCAGTTGATGTTAAAGCCAAAAAATTCACTACTCAAGCCGATTATGTACAAATGAAACGTTATTTACACGCCACTAAAAGAAAACTTGGACTAGTAGTTAACTTCAGGGAAATATCCATAAAACCAAAAAGGATAATTAATAGTAAAGGTGAAAAATAGAAACATTCGAATATAATTCGCATTTAATTAGCATTAATTTAGAATATTATATGAAGTTAATCATCGTGGAATCGCCGACTAAAGCGAAAACCATCGCTAAATTCGTCGATAAAAAATATAAAATCGAATCTTCCTACGGCCATATCCGGGATCTGCCCAAGAGCGAGATGGGGGTCGATACGGAAAACGATTTCGCGCCTAAATACGTGATCCCGCCTAAAAACAGCAAGAATATCTCGAACCTGAAAAAAATCGCGGAAAAAGCGGATGAGGTCGTAATGGCGACTGACGAAGACCGCGAAGGGGAAGCGATCGCCTGGCACCTGGCCGAAGCGTTAAAGCTAAAAACGCGGGAGGTTAAGCGCATCGTTTTCCATGAGATCACCAAAGACGCGATTTTAGACGCCCTAAAAAACCCCCGCACTATCAATATGGACCTGGTCGACGCCCAGCAGGCCCGGCGCGTCTTAGACCGGCTGGTCGGCTATGAACTCTCGCCTTTTTTATGGAAGAAGGTCGCCCGCGGCCTGTCCGCCGGCCGGGTGCAGAGCGTGGCCGTCCGGTTAATCGTCGAGCGCGAACGCGAGATCGAAGCCTTTAAGCCGGACGAATACTGGTCGATCGAAGCGCTTTTGTCTAAACTCGACCAACCCGGTGTCTCCGAGGACCAGGCGGTCAGGGAAATCCGCGCCAAGCTCCATAAAATCAAGGGCAAAACCCTCGACAAGCTCGCGATCAAGAACGAAGCCGAGGCGAAAAAAATCCTGGCCGGCCTCAAGGGGGCCGAATATGTAGTCGCCCAGGTCGATACCAAGCAGAAAAAGAAAGCGCCGCCGCGCCCCTTTACCACGTCCAGCCTGCAGCAAACGGCCAACCGCTTTTTCGGCTTCAGCGCCAAACAGACCATGGTTATCGCCCAGCAGCTCTATGAAAACGGCCATATCACCTATATGCGTACGGATTCGCAGTACCTGGCGCCGAAATTCCTCGCGGACGTCCAAAAGTATTTGCATAGCACCCTGGGAGAAAAATACGCCCTGGTTAAGCCGAAACAATACAAAACGAGCGCTAAGGGGGCGCAGGAAGCGCATGAGGCCGTCCGGCCGGCCGAAGCCGGGGCCGAACCGGACACGCTCGCGGATAAACTCAATACCAACCAGCTTAAACTCTACCGCCTGATCTGGCAGCGCTCGCTCGCCTCGCAGATGCCGGCGGCCGTGTTCGACGCCACCGCGATCGATATCGACGCCGTTCGAGCCGGGTCTCCCGACCAGCGAGGCAAGAGCGATGCTAAAGCGAAAGGTTCAGTCGCAGGTGGGACACCGGCTCCAGCGAATAAATACCAGTTCCATACTACCGGCCAGGTAATCGTTTTCGACGGCTACCAGCGCATCTACCCGGAAAAATCGAAAGAAGTGGAATTACCGCTGGTTAAAAAGGGCGAAAAGCTCGAATTCCACGACCTCATCGACGAACAGCATTTCACCAAGCCGCCGGCGCGCTACTCCGACGCCGGTTTGGTGCGCATACTCGAAAAATACGGCATCGGCCGCCCGTCCACCTACGCCCCGACGATCTCGACCATCATCGACCGCAATTACGTCAACCGCGATGAGAACAAGCGCCTGGCGCCGACCGATATCGCGCGCGTGGTCAACGACCTCCTGGTCGCGCATTTTCCGAAAATCGTTGACTACGAATTTACCGCCGTGATGGAAACGGATCTCGACCGAATCGCGGCCGGGGAAAAGAAATGGCAGCCGGTAATAAAAGATTATTATGAACCCTTCCATGCTAATCTCGAGACCAAGCAGGAAGAAATTAAAAAAACCGATATTATGCCTGAAGAAAAATCCGAAGTTAAATGCGACAAGTGCGGCGCGGATATGATTATCAAGACCGGCCGCTACGGCAAATTCCTCGCCTGCAGTGCCTATCCGGACTGCAAAAATATTAAGGGAATGAACGGCGCAGACGGTAAAAACGCACCCGAAAAAAGCGAGGAAATAAAAAAGCTCGAAGAAAAATACGCTGGGGAAAAATGCGAGAAATGCGGTAGTGATATGATCCTGAGACAGGGAAAATTCGGCCCCTTCCTGGGATGCTCCGGCTATCCGAAATGTAAAAATTTAAAAAATATCAAGGAAAACGACAGCGGTACCGGCGTTAAATGCCCTAACTGCGGCCAAGGTGAAATCGTCAAAAGGTTCAGCCGCAAGGGCGTCTTTTATGGCTGTGATAAATACCCGGACTGCAAGACCGCTTTCTGGGGCAAGCCCACGGGCGAAAAATGCCCGGATTGCGGCAGTCTTCTGATCGAAGCCAAAGGCGATACGGTTAAATGCTCGAGCCGGGACTGCGGGTATGAGAAATAAATCGTTTA
>CAZYKS010000074.1:0-4985 GCA_964648375.1 uncultured Gammaproteobacteria bacterium
TTTCGCGAACGCCATGGTTTCAACCGAATAGTTTATATACCATCCAGGCGCCGGACAGGATTGCGGCAGCGGCCACCCACCAGATCCGCTTCTTGACCCAATCCGATAGATAGGCACCGGCGATCAGTCCCAGCGAGAACAAATAAAGCTTAAACAAGGCGATATCACAGACAGAGAAACTACGGAAGATTTTTTCACCCCAGGAAAATAAGTCCATAGGTTTTATTATAATATTAAATTTCGATTTTAGTTAATCCAGGCTTGCCCGCCGCTGGCGTTGCAGGCCATGGCGGCATAACCGGCGGTTTCGGCATCGAACGGGTCGCCGCCGTAATTATAATGCCAGACGATCATTTCCATCTCCGTGCCCCCGTTCAGGATACAGCCGCCCATGTTCGGCTGAGGGCAGGGGGATGTCGACCAGGCTTCGGGACGGCTGCAATTCGACCGCGCGTATTCGGTTGTTTCCCAATAAGTACCGGTATAATCCAGGCAGGTGCTGCCGGAGCCGATCACATTGCAGGAGCTATAAGCCTTAGCCTCATCGCCGGAGCCGGGTCCGGACTGCGGATTATTGTCAGATGCGTCCGTCGTCGCTGCCGGTGCCGGCAGTTCCTCACCAGAGCCCGGGCCCGGTAAGCCCGGCCCGTTGCCGCGGTCGAGATTATCGCCGGTTTCGGTTTCGCCCGGCTGTAATTCCTCCCCTGATCCGGGTCCGGGCAAGCCCGGTCCGTTGCCGCGGTCGAGGTTATCGCCGGTCTGTGTCTCTCCCGGCTGCAGCTCTTCGCCTGATCCCGGTCCCGGCAATCCTGGCCCGTTGCCGCGGTCGAGATTATCGCCGGTTTCGGTCTGGTCAACAGTGATTTCATCTCCTGATCCCGGACCGGTCGGTTCATCCGGGAACCATTTATTCAATTGGGTTAAAACCAAGGTACCGGCCACTACCGCGGTAGTACCGACGCCAATTATTATCGCTTTACTTTTACCCATAAGTTAAATTAAATAATTTAATTTTAATAGCTTTAATTTAGCATTTTTAGCCAAAAAAATCAACCTCCATATTATTATAGGACATGCGCGCTTGACTGCGGTCTGGGGATTTTTGCTTTTAAAACCGCTGCCGGTAAATTTTAAGTAGCAATAAAACATAAGTAATAAGAATCCATAAAAAGCTTTACATAAATACTTATTACTAATGTCTTATATTATTTATTGCTAAAATTAAAATCAATCAAATGCCTAAGTCCTCGTATTAATGAATTTAGTTTTAAATATACCGCTGCGGTGCGGGCAACCGTCGACATACGGGGCTAAGCCGTAAATAACGAACATACAAAAAAACAGCTTCGAACATGGAAAGAGGCTGTTTATTTACATCTTTTATTTCCGGCCGAACCACCAGGAAGCGATAATAGTCGAGATCGGCACGGCCATGATCAGGCCGATGCTGCCAGCCAGGGTGCGCACGATCTCGGTCGCGATCAGCTCGGTATTCAGGGCCTGCTGCCAGCTCGCGAACGCGCTCTGGCCCGATATGAAGAGGATCAGGAGCGGCAAGGAGACGCCGGCGTAGGCTAAAAACAAAGTATTGGCCATCGAGGCGATATGCGATACCCCCACCCGGTAGCCGCGCTTGAATAATTCCGCGGCGGAAAAAGAACTCTGGGCATGCGACAGCTGCTCGACTGTCGCTACCTGCGATATCACGACATCGTCGAGCACCCCGAGGGTCC
Source organism: uncultured Gammaproteobacteria bacterium (assembly GCA_964648375.1). GTDB lineage: Bacteria > Patescibacteriota > Patescibacteriia > Patescibacteriales > UM-FILTER-48-10 > CAZYKS01. The sequence goes on from CAZYKS010000074.1 coordinate 1,734, forward strand.
CGATAATGATCCCGGCCAACAACAATCCCTGCAAATTCAGGGTAATGCCCCCGATATTATACAGGAATAATACGTTTTCACTGGCCGCTCCGGTCAGCCGGGCCAAAGCTACGAATAAATTCGAGATAAAAACCGTCAGGACCAGGCTCAAAACGATGCTTGCAACCGAGAGATGGGAGCGCGCACGCCAGCCTTCGGTCACGTAGATAATGATCAGAAGAATCGCGATCGAGCCGATTAAGGTTACGGCCAGCGGGCTGGATCCGGCCAGAACCTGGGGAATGATGTATTTAACGATCACGATAAAACTCGCGGCTAAAGCGATCAGGGCCCTCAGGCCCTTGAACCGGCCGATCGCCAGCAGCACTAACAGGAATAATCCGGCTAACAGCCACAAATACGGGGTGCGGACAAAGTCCTCGACGTAAAATTGCACATTGCCGTCGGCATCATAGCTCGCAATCATAAGCACCCGGTCTCCGACCCGGTAGACTTGCTTATTCAGGACGTCGATATTGCCGGTGCCGTCGAATTCGATCTCCTGCCCTGCGAACGGACCGTCCAGGGCTTTGAGTTTCAGGTCTTGCTTAACGGTTACCGTACCGTCCGCCTGGGTAGTCCGGTCTTCGGCTATAATTTCCATGACTCTGGCCCTGAAGGTTACATCCGGCGGCGGCCCGTCGGCCCGGACCAAGGCCGGAATAAATAATCCGCCAATAAACAAAAAAAGGAGTAATTTTTTCATAATAATTTCAACCCTTATAATCTCCCCGTAAAAAAAAGCCTTTAACAAAGCCGGGGGCACGATATTTATTACAGCCAGCGGTTTAATGCCTCCAGCCAACGGTATCTTTCTACGGGGCATACTACGATTAAAAATCTTGAGGCTATGATTGCGTTTAGATAATTAGGTGCAAGCAGTGTCCTAAATGCCGCTTGCTATAGGCATCTTTTACGTAGTTTACCCTCTTTTTGAAGTCCGTGCAAGTTTTATCATTTTTCCCAATTCAGAAAAAAAAACAGGCACCGCATAACGAATATTGCGGCGCCCAAGGTAATTTTTCAAATGTTAGGTTATGATTCCAGCGCGGGATCGGTTTGTTTCACGCTTTTAATCAAATTCCGAAATCGGTCTGTTTTGAATTTAAGCGCATTACCATCTTTAATAATATCCGTTATCACCTCTTTAATGTCATTGCCCTGACCGTTCAAATGTTTAGACGCTTCTTCGTCCAGACCGTTATTCAAGGTATCGTTCAACACGCTAAGGGCCAGGTTGATATTCTGATCCACTGAATAATGGGATAATTCCAAAAAACTGATGACTGTCGAATCTTTCATAACCGCTCCCCCCTTTCATTTTTTATAATTCCAAACGAACAATTATTAAATAATATAATCCGCAAATACCTCCTGTTGGTTTTTGCGAATTCGCTTTTTGTGGTTTTATTCGGATATAGGCATAAAAAGGGAAAACCTTCGTTTAATCATATATTTAATAAACCATATTAAAATTAAATAAATATTAATTAAAAATTAAATTATAATTAATATTGACTAAATATTATGATTTTTTAATTTCGTGAATAACGATATAATTATTTTATTAACATTCATGTTATAATAAAACCATGAGAGTACCGATAAGAAAACCCGGGAAATACACTGGGCTCAAATCCGACCCATATATGACCCGGAATAAATACAATAAGCTGAAAGCCAGGCTGGAGCGGTTAAAAAAAATCGAGCGGCCTCCGGCGATCATTGACGTCAAAGAGCAGGCGGCTTTCGGCGACTTTTCCGAAAACGCGGCCTACTCTATCGCTAAAGGCAAACTGCGCGGCCTTAATAACCGCATCCTGAAAATCGAGGGTTATATTAAAAACGCGATTATCATCGATGAACACCCGTCCGGTGATACGGTCAGGCTCGGGAGCACGGTCACGGTCGAAATCAACAGCCGCATCAGAACTTATAAGATCCTCGGGTCAGCGGAGGTCGATATCGCGCGCGGCATCATTTCCCATAACTCCCCGATCGGCTCCGCCCTGATCGGCAAACGGCCGGGGGAAACTATTACCGTTAAAATCGGAGATAAAACTGTCGCATATAAAATTCTGGAAATAAAATAAAGAACCGGGCAAATCATACCCGGTTCTTTTTATTTAAACTGAAAGTAGGCGATAATTATTTACCGGCCAGCTGTCCGCAGGCGGCCTTGATCTCGTCTCCCAGGCTTTTCCTGATAGTGGCGCTGATTTTTCGCCTTAAAAGTAAATGCTTGAATTTAACGGTCCGTTCCCGCGACGATGGCGCCAGCCCGGCCGCGCCCGTATTGAAGCGGATCAGATTTACGTGCAGAAGGTCGGTACGGTCGAAGGCCCCCACGAACTCCGCCAATTTATCGGCATCGTCCTCGCTATCGTTAACGTCGGCCAGGAGGATATATTCGAGAAACACTTTCCGCCTGGTTTTTTCCAGGTAAAAATCGAGTGTTGATCTGATTTTTTCCAGTCCGAAGCGCTGATTGACCGGCATCAGCTCCGAGCGTTTTTTTTCGTCGGCGGAAGTCAGCGATAAGGCCAGGTTTAGCTGAGGAAAATCGCGGGCAAAATTCCTGATTCCGTCCGGAATCCCGGCGGTCGAGACCGAAAGGTGGCGGGCGGCCAGGTTATAAGTCTCCGGGTCAAGCAGGTTCAGGAGGCTTTTTTTAACCTCGCTATAATTCAAAAACGGTTCTCCCATTCCCATATAGACTACGTTCGATAATCCGCCCTCAATCTTATTTTTCTTCAAATATTGCTTCCAAAACAACACCTGGTCGCTAATCTCTTCCGCACTTAAATTGCGCCCGGGACCGGACGCGCCGGTAGCGCAAAAGCGGCACCCGAGGGCGCAGCCGGTCTGGCTCGAAACGCAGGCCGACCATTGTCCGGACAGGGGGCTGATCAGTACGGTCTCGATCCGGGCGTGGTCGTTCAATTCGAGCAAGGCTTTATGGGATTTTTTATCCGGTGAAATCAATACCGTAACCGTGGAAAAAGATAAGATTTCCAGCTCCGCGCTTAATTTTTCCCTGAGCTCTTTCGGGATAACGGTAATCTCAGAAAAACCGGAGACGGCATCTTTATATACGGCCTTTATGACCTGTTTCAACCGGTAGCCCGGCAAATTATTTTTTTCCAGAATTTCGCTTAAATTTTTTATTCTCATAGGCTTTGATCAATGCGAGCTTTTCCGCCCGCGATAAGC
>CAZYKS010000075.1:0-4927 GCA_964648375.1 uncultured Gammaproteobacteria bacterium
GCCCAGGACGCTTATGCTACAATCATGAAAGGCAAGCCGATACTCGAAAAACTGGCCGCGGAGCCGCTGACCACCTTTATCCCCCCGAACGACCGCTATTCGGTGGGAACGAAGGAAGCCGTGATCGAAGCCGGCTTCAAGACTATTTCCTCGGAAGGGGACAAGACCTTCGATTATGACGCCTCCACCTACGATTCGGCCAAACAGCAGCTGGTCGGAATCGACGAGGTATTATCGGATTGCGACCAGGCATTTAAAGATAACAATACCTGCATTATCCTGTTCCATCCCCAGCAGTATCTGACGAATAACCAATTGGATGCGAATAAATACCAGTCTTATCTGGAGTTATTGCAAAAGCTGAAAAGCCAAAATATCGCATTCACTACGATCAAGGGCATAATTAAAGAACAAACCGCCCCAACGCCGAAACCGAAAGAAATTTCGTTAACCGGCGACAGCGACCACGACGGGCTGAGCAACTTCGAAGAACAGCTTTATCTATCAGATCCCAATAATCCCGATACCGACGGGGACGGAATCTCCGATGGAGAAGAAGTGCGCGACGGTTATAGCCCGATCGGCTATAACCGGTTAAGCCTGACCCGGCTGCCGGCCGGACTGGATAAAAACGTTCTCGGCTCGGACGACGACCGGGACGGTTTAACCTATATCCAGGAGCTTATCTACGGCACCGATCCCAATAACCCCGACACCGACGGGGACGGCTTTAATGACAAGGAAGAATTAATAAACGGGTATAACCCGGATAAAAAAGACGGCGGATAAATATTTCCTTATTTTAATGAAAAATTAATATTTATATTGCATTATTATGGTATCAGGGAATAAATACGGCTGACAAATATTTCGCTGATTTTATAAATTATACGATAAGCTATAAATAAGAAATAGGGCGAAATTATGAAAAAAATATTCGTTATTGGCGCGGCAGCGCTATTTTTAACTGCCTGCGGCAGCACTACAGCCAATGCCGGATTCAGCGATTGCAGCAGCGGATGGGAAGTCACCGGCTATTATGTCCCTTATGAAGCCGATTTTAACGGTGTGAAAACAACCGTTTCCCTGGACGAAGGCGGTACCGTAACGGCCCGGCAGGATTTTATCGATACCGTGCATACGGAAGGTTCGGGCAAGCTTGATGACGGCCGGATCCTGGAGTGGTACGAAGACGCCTGGCATATTAACGAAACCCCCCAGGATTATTTCGGTAATCCGTTGACTTTAAATACCGTAGCGGTCGACCCGGAAGTGATCGGTTTTTATACCCGCCTGATGATACCCACCCTCCAGCCGCCCTATAACCAGATGATCTTTACGGCCAGCGATATCGGACCGAGCATCAAGGGCAAACATATCGATATGTTCATGGGTTACGGCGAGCACGCGCTCGACGAGGCCTGGAAATTCCCCGATTATAACCAGGTCTGTCTGGAAACCGATGCGGATACGGCCCAGCCGGCTGCCAGCAGGAATAATCCGGAAAGTGGCACCAATGCCGATATTGGTACGAACGCTATTCCGATTCCATCAACCGGGGTTTCAGCCGCTGATATCGATCCGAATCTGGCGAAAAAACTTACCGGTTTGATCCTTCTGCAGGTCGAAGATAACGGCGAAGCCTGGTACCTTAACCCCGGCGACCTTAAGCGTTATTATCTCGGCCGCCCGGCTGATGCGTTCGCGGTGATGCGGCAATTCGGCCTCGGGGCCACCCATGATTTCATTTCCAGCCACACGGTTTATCCCGCCAGTGTCGCCGGGAAAATCCTGATCGATGTGGACCGGAACGGGGAGGCCTATTATATCAACCCGGCCGACATGAAGGGTTATTATCTCGGCCGCCCGGCCGATGCGTTCGCGATCATGCGCAATTTATCCCTCGGCATATCCAACGGGAACCTGGCTAAGATCGAGCAGGGGGTACTGTAAATCAACTCAGAGTATGTGTTTTTAATAATTACTGAATAAATGGTTTTTCGGATATTTATTTCGGTGAAATAGCGGCCATTATCCCCGGCGTTGTTCCTACGAAGCTTGTCCTCGATTTGATCGGAGAGCGGGAACCCGGACACCGGCATGCGATTATTTCCGTTAATCGATCAGATTTAATCACTTTAAAACAGACCTTCCGTAATGAATTTGTTTGATTAAAAGTAATTCTGTTGGTGGAACCTGGATTCCCGCTTTCGCGGGAACGACGCGAAGAATGTTGCCTAATATTTGTAAATTCGTATAGTGATTTGTAAATTCGTAGGCTTTAATGTTAGCGGTCGGTATTTGACAGCTGATTTTTTTTGTGCTATAGTATGATTTGAGTTTATTATCGTAAATTATGAATTTTATAAAAAAACGCAAAACCAAGCTTTTTATCGTTAAGTCCGTTATTGTTGTTTTCGAAGTGATAGCCGCCGCCCTGGTGGTTTATCTGGTGGCGCTGCCGTTTTATCCGGCGTTAAAATATGAATATTCGATAAAGCCGAAGATGGATATAAGCGACCCCGGCGGGGAACAGCTGGTTAGGCAGGTAACGGCGGATACCCTGGAAACGATTAACCATTTGCCCGGAGCCGATTACGCGGTTTCACCCAACCGCATCATCATCCCCGAGATCGGCGTTAACGCGCCGATCGTGGAGACGGCTTCAGCCGAATACGGGCTTTCCAAAGGCTCCTGGCTGGTGCCGGAGACGTCCACGCCCGATAAGGGCGGGAACACGGTCATTACCGGGCATCGGTTCAAATACCTGCCGCCCAATAATCTGACCTTTTATCTCCTGGATAAACTCAAGCTGGGGGATATGTTTTCGGTTATCTGGCATAACCAGACATATTATTACCGGGTAACCGATTCGAAAATCGTCGATAAAACCGAGGTTTCGATCCTGGACCAGACCGAGAAACCGACCGTGACGCTATATACCTGCGACCCGATCTATTCGACCGCGCACCGGTTAGTGGTAACAGGGGAATTGGCGGAAACAAAATGAACGGATAGTTAAAAACGGATAGGCTGATATTTGCCGTCTGTTTTTTTGTATCGGAGAAGAAGAGATAGCGGGGTTGGGAAGGGAGAATTGGGAAGGCGGAATGTGGGATTATTTAGGATTTAGGATTTATGATTTAGGGGTTGCGGCTAGCGAAATTTTTTTACCATGCCACAGCTCCTTATTGGGAATGGGGATTGGGGAGGCGGAGTGCGGGATTATTTAGGATTTAGGATTTATGATTTAGGGATTACGGATTGGAGTAGCGAGATTTTTTAGCACGTCACAGTCCCTTGATAGGATAAATATAAAAATAGAGAAATTTTTTGTTGTTTATTTGACACATTTAGTGATTTTTGCTATAATATAGTTATGAAAAAATTACATAAGAAATTATTTAATTTTAGCGAAAAATTAATATTAACCCTGTCTGCTGCCGGCTTTATTTTTAATATATTGAAAAAACTGATAAAAACCGGACGGATACGGGATTTCGAGCGGAATTTCAGGCATTTGGCTATGGACGAAGAAGGGGAAGTGAAAGAGCTGCTCCAGGGCCAGGAGGGTCCGAAGCGGTTCGTAAAAGACTCGCTTACCATCCTGAAGGATTATTTTATTCCGCATGACGGCAATTTTCATAAACCGAAAATATTACGCACTAAATCACTGGCTGTGATAGCGATTCTAATGATGATAGTGAAAGCCACCCTGGCCGGCTATCTGTTTTTTATTTATCCGAATCTGGCCCGGATGTCAGAAGTCATTTCGGATAAAATCCTCGTTCTCACCAACCAGTCGCGCACCGATGACGGGGAAGGGACGCTTACGCTCGATCCGGTCCTGTCGGCCGCGGCTGAGGCCCGGGCCCAGGATATGATCGAAAATAATTATTTTGCCCATGAAGCGCCGGACGGCCGGATGCCCTGGGATTTTATCGACCGCAGCCAATATCCCTACCTTTACGTCGGCGAAAACCTGGCTATGAATTTTTCTTCGGCCGAATCGGCCCACATCGCCCTCATGAATTCCGCCAGCCATAAAAAGAATATCCTAAACGGCCGCTACGATAATGTCGGCCTGGCGGTCGTAACCGGCGAGATCGACGGCAAGACCACCAATATCCTGGTCGAAATATTCGCGACTAAGTACGGCCCGAGCCTGGCGATCGCGAAAGCGCCTACCACTACCGCCGGCACTACCCAGGCGGCCGCCCCGGTTAAAGCCGCGGGCGGGACGCAGGTACTGGCGGAAGAAAAAACGACCGCGCCGGAACCGGTCCGGCCGGTGCAGCAGGCGGAACCGAAAATCCAGCCGGTAACGCCGGCAGTCATCACTAAACCGGAAGTCGCCCAGGTAAGCGAACCGGAGACTCCCGATCCGGCCACTGCGGACGCGAATAAAATAGCGGTTGCCAGCCGGAATATGAGCCAGAAAATCGACACCGCCCCGTATCCCGAGTTCGTTCTGAACGATAGTGCCGATAACCCCTTGAACAGGATCGATATCAGCCCTAATCCGGAGCTGGAAAATAACCCGGTAGCTAAACCTGATTATTATAATTCTACCGATTTCACCGCCACCCTGACGCGGATCGTGCAGTATTTATTTATTGCCGTATTGGTTCTTTTACTGCTGGCATTAATGCTTAAAATTTTCATTCGGATCGAGATCCAGCATAAACCCGTGATTATCCAGACAATCGTCGTAATTATCCTGATCAGCGGCCTGATTTCGTTAAAACTGCATTTTCTGGAGCAATTGGCCGGTAAGATCGCCGTACTATAAATTTAAATAACTTCAAGTTATTTACCCACGAATATACAAAATATAATTGTTACTTTATTTAAATAGTAAATTTACCCACGAATATACAAATTTTGTTACATATTTACAAATTTACAAAAATTTTTTGTTATGTTA
>CAZYKS010000076.1:0-1686 GCA_964648375.1 uncultured Gammaproteobacteria bacterium
CTGGCTGTCGCTTTATTCTGGTTCGTGTTCGCCCTCCTGTCCGGGGCCGAAGAACAGGGCGGCGGGCTTATGGGCATTCTGAAAAACAGCCCGAATGCCCTGCCCTGGCTGGTGCTTCTGGTATTCGTATTCGTGGCCTGGAAATGGGAGCTATGGGGAGGGATTATTATCGCGGCCCTGGGCGTGTTTACGATCCCCGCCTTTAACACCCTGCACGAATCGCCTTACGTGTTTTTCCTGGTCAGCCTGCCGATGATTCTGCTGGGTGGCGCGTTTATTTTAAGCTGGTATTTAACCGAAAAGAAAACCGGGAAGGATATTAAACCGGCCGGGTCGGAACAATAATACATATCGATTTAATAATTCGATCTAACCATATGAAGAAATTAAATGTTATCGGGTTGGTTATATTCGCACTGGGCGCGTTTTTAATTATCGGGTACGGGATATACGAATTCGTCAGCCGGTTTTTAGGGGACACGGAAGTACCGGTTGTTATCCGCTACGGCCTGGCCGCAGCCATAGCCGGCCTGATAATAATCATCATTTCCCTTATCCAGGAGCGCATCAAAGACAAGGATAAGGAAAATTAATTAATAAAATCGAAATCTATGTTAGTAATAACATCACATTCAATCGCTAATAAGGAAATAACCGAGACCCTGGGCCTGGTAAAAGGCAGCACTATCCGCGCTAAAAATATCGGCAAGGATATTTTGGCCGGTTTGCGGGGAATCGTGGGCGGGGAGATAAAGGAATATGTCGAGGCTATGAATGACGCGCGCGACCAGTCCCTCAAGCGGATGGTCGCGGATGCGGAAACGCTCGGCGCTGATGCGATTGTCGGCATCCGCTTTACCACTTCCCAGGTGATGAGCGGGGCCGCTGAGCTCCTGGTTTATGGAACCGCGGTTAAACTCAGGGAATCGGCAAAATCGGCATGATTATAATTTTTTATGGCCACGAAACAATCCACAATCGATTATATCCTGGATCAGCTCGCGGGCACTGGCGATGTGCGGGCGCGTAAGATGTTCGGTGAATATGCGCTTTACCTGGACGATAAGGTCGTGGCTTTAGTTTGTGACGATCAACTGTTCGTAAAGATAACCGTAGAGGGCAGGGAATATTCAGGCGAGCATTACCGGGAAGGCCATGCTTATCCGGGTGCGAAAGCCTCCCTGCTCATTGACGGGGAATTGATCGAAGACCGGGAATGGCTGCAGGGACTGGTGCGCCTGACCGCTGACGCCCTGCCCCGGCCGAAACCGAAAAAACCGAGCAAAAGAAAATAATTTAATAATACGGCCTCAAGCCCGGCTATCGGTCGTATTTTAAACCCGCAATCATGTAGATGGTGGCGGGTGTTTATTTATATATAAAAAAGCAGCTCATAATTTAGCGAGCTGCTTATTGGTTAAGGATATTGTTGAATGACAATCTTCATTTATTTACATCGGATAATATTATCCCAGCGGCTATCCCCTTCGGATTTTTCGGCAAAATCGCGGGCATAGCGCTCGTGCCAACATAACCTATAGGTTATAGTATTTGAGGCGAGGAAGGCGATAGCAGAGTAAACCAGTAAAGCGGCAACAAATATTCCAACACCGAAAATAAGTGCAACCGTACCGAAAACAAGTCCGGCTAAGAGGCTGTTGGCATAAAAACTTAACATCATGTCCC
>CAZYKS010000076.1:1696-4905 GCA_964648375.1 uncultured Gammaproteobacteria bacterium
CAGCCAATAAAAAGGGGCAAAACCGAGAATAAAGAATACAATCAGGAGTAGAAATTTATTATACATTGCTGCTTTACCGTGCTTGACATCGAGTCGCCAATGGCCGGCTTCATGGGCCAGGGTCCTGGTGATTCTATCGTCGAATATTTCTTTTAATTCAGCCTCGTTTTGGGGTAAACGGAATAATGATGTAAAATATGCCTCCAGGTAGTCGATTTCTATCCGTTTAGTTTTAGGATTAAAAGAACCGAGCACACCGTCGATCGGCCCTTTTTCAAAACAGACTTTTGGCAATTCTCCATTGATTCGGGCCTTTTCATCCAAGTTTTCTTGGATTAGTTTTTCGAACAGCTTACGGTTAAAGGCCAATTTTGGCATCTGGTATAAACCTTTTGATAAATTTATAACGAATTTGGTAGCCCTTTTCCCCCTGAAAAACATAGTAACCTCCCTTTGGTTTGTGGGTTTAAATTATAATGTTCAAATCAAATATGATTATATTATATTTTACCTAATTTGTCAATAATATCGTAAAATAGAATGATAAGTCAGGTATGTAATTATCCAGTAAAATATGATAAAATTATAACAGTATTAAATTTAAGGTTATTATTAAAATTGTGCGGGCAATATTACTCCTGGATTCCGGATAAATTATCTGCCGCAAACGCTCCAAAGAATTTTCCGGTTCATATAATTATTAGATGAACCAAATATTTTAAATTAATTATTAAAATCATGGAAAACCCAATTAACCAAGTAGACATTACCAAAGAGGAGGAGACAAGCGAAATATTTGAAGACAAGAAACAACCAAGAATGGATAAACCAGGCAAATTGGCCCGGCTTTGGAGCCCCTTGATATTCGTTCTGTTCTCCCTAGCGTTCTTTCTTCTTTATGTCGGCGGACAGGCCGGCCTCGAAGCCGCCATCCGCGATATTTCGAACCCGGATTTTATTGATTCTTTTAAAGTCTGGAGCCCGTATGCCGGAATTTTGGCGGCGCTGGTATCAGCGCTGATTTATTTTATCCTGCTTGGGATTAAGCGCCTGGTAGGTTTAAAGAAATTCGTTATTTTAAATCCGATATTTGTGTTTATATCATTTCTGCCCTGGTTTTTGCTTGGGCGCCAGCTGGTATATTTCGAGCCGCGCTATACCGATATTGCCAAAGCTTTAATAAGTTTTGTCGGTGAACCGCTATATCAGGCTTCAGTCTTCGCCTTTATCCTCACCGGAATATGGCTGGCCGCGCTGATAGTCCTGAAGCTAACGCGTCTGCGCGCGAAAACGGCGGTAGTGCTGGTTATGCTCTTGCTCGGTCCGATGGTTTTAACGGGCTGTGTCGGCCAGTTCATGGCAATCGCCTGCGATTTTTTCCCGGACAGCGAACATTGCTGGCAGGGGGCGGCCGTGCAGGAAGGCCAGGTGGCGGAATGCGAAAAAGTGAGCGGGGAAAAATTCGCCGGCAGCGGCTCGAACCCGCCGCGCGATAAATGCTACCTGATGATCGCCGAGAACACGGGCGATCTGAGCGCCTGCGACCAGATCAAGGGCGGCTTGATGTCTTATAGCCGGGAAGAATGCCTATTGAACGCTTCCGTGAAATTTAGTGATCCGTCCGGCTGTAATAAGCTCGCAGGCGCGACTAAGGCCGACTGCCTGGCCCAGATCGGGCCGAAGCTCGACCCCGGCGCGGTGATCGAATACGACGACCAGATCGCGCTTATAAAAGAAGAGCTGAAAAAAGGCGCCGATCCCGGCCTGGAAGAACAGCTGGCCGGGCTTGAAGCCAAGCGCCAGGAATATCTCGGCGCCATGAGCGCTGACGTGAAGGCGAACTACGAGTCGCTCTCCGACCCGCGCAACCGCCAGGCCAGCCTCGATTACCATCTCGGCAAGATCGACGCTAAGACGCGCGATACCCTGGTAGCCTTAAACGATAAGCTGCGTGCGGATGGTAACAGCATGAACGAGAAAGATTACGCCGCTATGCGCGACCTGCTTGCCTATAAAAACGCGCCGGAAAACGATATCGAACAGATGGATGATAAAGAACTATTGAAGCAGCGCTGGAACGAGAAACTGGGCAACGCGGTCGATTATCTCAAGTTCTGGAATGCCAATCCGACCCCGGCGGAAAAGAAATACGATGAGTCGCTGTTTTTCTACGAGCGCATGCTCGAACGCCAGACCGCTATCGATAAGGGCCTGTCCGAGCGCCAGCAGGACGTCAACCGCAATCTCGATATGGTTAAGAATGCGCTTAAGGATAAAGCCTGGGAAACATCGATGGATTATGCCAAACAGGCCGCTTTCGGCGAGCTGACCGATCTGGTCAATTCTTCGGCCGAAGCGCCGGTCACGGCGGTCCTCGGCGAAGCTATCGATACGGTCAAAAAAGAGGCGAAGTCGGCCGAGTTCCGCGGGCTGGTGCGGGCTTATGACCTGGGGATGCAGGAAGAGCTGGCCAAGGCCGGCGGCGACGTCGAGCGTGCCCATGCGGCGGTAGTCGCCAATCTCCAGAAAGACCCGTATATGTACGAGGACAAGAATACTTTCGCCAAATACGGCAATCTCCTCGAAAACAAAGACTGCGACGGCTCTAACCCGCACTGTATCAGCCGCGACGTGTTCTGGAAAGCCATGAAAAAATCGTATAAATACCAGAATAAAATATAAAAAAATTACTCGATATTAGAATATTTAAAGCCCAGACTGTCTAAAAACGCCGCTTTGTCATTTCAACTGGAGCGAAGCGGAATGGAGAAATCCCTTATATTTAGCAACCTATTCGTATAAGGGATACCTCGACTCCGCTTCGCTCGGCATGATAATTATTAGACAGCCTGGGCTTTTTGCTTGTTTACATCGGGTGGGCTATAATAGAGTGAGAGTATAAAAATTTTTCACTAATCAGTTTTGCCTGATAAAAAAGGCATTCGGAAAACCATGTGGGACATATACATTCTCGAATGCAGCGATAAAACTTTATATATCGGGATTACCACCGATCTGAAACGGCGCGTGTGTGAACATAATGATGGTAAAACCGGCGCTAAATATACGGCCGGGCGGCGCCCGGTCAAGCTGGTTTATGCTTGCCGGAGAAAAACCAAGTCCCGGGCGCTTAAGGAAGAATACCGGCTGAAGCGCTTATCGCGGGCGGAAAAGCTCGCATTGATCAAAGCCTATGAGAATAAAAAATT
>CAZYKS010000077.1:0-4897 GCA_964648375.1 uncultured Gammaproteobacteria bacterium
CTTCCGCTTCCCCGGCCCCTTCGGCTTTAACCTCAAAGCTGATAAGATAATCGGTCGTGTCCGGTTCCGATAAAAAAGTGTCGAAACAGCGTACGTAAAAATAATAGATTTCTCCCGATCTCAAGCCGGAAAATATAATCGAATGAAAACGTCCGCCGGTATTGCTGAACTGGTAGGTCATCAGGTCATAAGGGGTATTGGAGGCGTGATTGTAAGCCGTACTGGAGGCGTAGCTAAAGCGGCAATCAGCGTCATAATTGGTTTCGAGCGAAATTATAGTCTGGGTGGTACCGGCCGAAATCAGACCGTTGGGCGAGCCGTTAAATCTCATTTTTATTATTTTTCCGCTCATCTTGACCGGTTCGACCAAGGCAATAAGAACGTATCGGTCGCCGATCAGTACGTCAGATTGATCATAAATTTCGAAATCGATCCGGTAAGTTCCGGTAGCGGTCGGATTGACGATATCCGAGTTCCCGGTACCGCCGAAAAGAGCGTAAGTACCGAGCCTGATCCTAACAGCGCTTCCCGCGTCGATCCCGTAGCTGGAATTGAGCGTTATCGCAATCTGGCCGCTATCGCCGCTTGTAACTGTGACTCCGTCGCTTGCGGCTGTAGCCGCCGCCATCACTTCGCGTTCGTTAAATTGACCCGTCAGGCTGGAAGAAGTCGCGATATCGACATCGCCATAATCGAAATCTCCGGGGATATTAAATTCCCCCGCCTGCGGCCGAAAAACGATCCGCCCGAAAGCGGGGATAGCGATATTGGTAATAAAAGAAATCTCATGGCTGGACGACGCGGTCGGCGCCGATGAACTGAGGCGATCACTAATATGCCCCATTCCGCCCGCGGCAGCAATAAAATAACTCAATAAAAAATAAATCGTTGCCACTCCAACGGCAATTATGACCACAGCAAAAGTTGAAAATAAATTTTTCCTCATTTTAAATTTAAAAATTACCCTGCGTATATTTTTGATAAAGCCGGTGCGAATGCAATTATTCTCGATTATCCATATTTTAATTTCGTTTATTATTCGTATTAATCCGTAAATCTCACTTGACGCACCGGAATCCGATACCGGTTCCGGCAAAGCTGGGAGGAGCGACCAAATATACGGCGAAAATTCCGGCATCGGCCTGATTATCCCAATAGCCGCCGCGGGCCAAGCCGCGCACACCGTCATGTTTGATCCAGAGATAATCCTCGTTAAAATTCGGGTCTGGATCGCTTATGGCGGTGGCCAGAGGCATGCCGCTGCTATCCGCTTCTGTAACATAACCGGCCTCGGGCAATTCCCGGTTGCCGACCATGCCGTCGCTAGCCTCGTCTTTCACCCATTCCCAGACATTGCCGCTCATGTCAAAGGCGCCGGCCGCGGACAGGCACTTCTTGCCGGAACCGGCTAATCCTGGCTGTAAGTTCCAGTTATTGTCAACCTGGCAGTCGTCCGGCCCCCAGCCGTTCACCGGATCGGGAGTGCCGAGCGCGGCCAGATACCATTCTTCGTTTGTAGGCAAGCGCTTACCGGCTTGGGCACAAGCCATTTCCGCCTGGGTCTGGGAAATAAAACGCCAGGGAACGGCGCCGGCACGGGAAACCGGCTGGCAGGCGCCCGTATCCAAATTTTCCCGCGTTCCGGCCTGGCTGGCCGGTTCGAGTACCGGACAGCCCGGTCCGGCTGAAGCTTCGTATTTATCGATGCAAAAACCTCCTGGCGCAGTCGGAACTAATACCATATCGCCGGGGCAGGGGGCGGTATTATCATTAAAAATCATCCTACCGATGATGGTGTCGCTCAGATTATCGAAATGGTCGGCGGCATCAATACCGATAGTTACCAAAAAAATAGCAATCACACCAATGATAAAACCTTTAAATAGCCGCAGTAATAACCTTTTCATAAGAAAAGTTAATTAGCTACTTAGTCAATTAGTTACTTAGGAATCTGCTTCTTAATGAAATAACGCAATTAGGCGAATAAACGATATAATTTAGGCCCCTAATTAACTAATCTCTAGTTAACTAATTAACTATTTTTCTTTCTCCTCCGCCGGTAATCCAGATAATAATTAGCCAGGATCAAAAAGAACAATATCAAAATCCCGACTGCGAGCGCGATCAAAACCGGGTTATATTGCGCCTGCAGCTGGTTATCGATTTGCGCCTCCCTTTCATTAAGCGCCAATTCCCTTGAATTTAGGTTGTCTTCTTTTTCTTTAAGCTGGAGCGCCAGCTTATTTACCGGATTCTCCGGTACACTCACCGTAAGCCCGACTGCCTGCCCCAGTTTTGAGCCGAGAAAAACGCTCATATCCACCGGATTCAACCCGATTACGAACAAAAACGAAACGAGGATAATCGCGAAAAACAGGATTCTGAGGTTATGGATGAATTTTACGGTTTGTTTAAGCATAAATATCAAAAAATAAATTTTAAATATATCAATTTTCGCGTCTATCCGATTTTCGGTTTTCATTTTATTTAATAACGGGGCAGGGTGGCGCAACGAAATCCGATGCCGGTCGCCGCCTGCTCGGGCGGAACCACTATATAAACCGCATACTGGCCGGCATCAGTGCCGTTATCCCAATACCCGCCGCGGGCGATCGCCCGGATGGCATTCGGTTTTATCCAAAAATAATCGCCGTTATAGCTAAGGTCGGAAATCTCCGGCGTGGTAGTTCCGGGAAGGCTATAGCCGTCCGTACCGGCGATATATCCGGCCGCAGGCAGGGGGTGGTCTTCGAAAGAACCGTCCGTAACCGTGCCCGCAACCCATTCCCAGACGTTACCGATCATATCGTAAGCGCCGGTGCCGGATACGCAATTCTTCCCCGATCCGGCCGGCCCCGGATGTGCACTCCAATTATTCTCGACCTGGCAGTCAGCCGTACTCCAAGCGCCCGTTTTATCCGGCGTCCCGAGGGCGGCGCTGTACCATTCCGCATTCGTGGCCAAACGCTTACCCGCTAAGGCGCAGGCGCGCTCGGCCTGATCCTGGGAAATAAAACGCCAAGGTAGCCGGCCCGGTTCGGATTCAGGATAACACCCGGAACTGTTCAGGTTGGCCAGTGATGCATTCTGGTTGCCGGGATCAGGATACGGGCAATTACCGCCGGCGCTGGCTTCGTATTTATCCATACAGACCCCGATCGATCCTACCGGCACGAATACCGCATCCTGGTCGCAACGGCCGGTGTTATTCGCTTCGTTGCCGCTGGAGGTGATTTTACTATCCATAGCTCTGACGATTACCGTTCCCAGAGAGATAATCGCAAAAATCATAAATACCCTCTCGACAAATTTCCATTTTCGATTTTTACTCTTTGCCTTGGCCATTGATTATTTTTATACGGTATGAAAAATCTTGTTAAGATCTTATTTATAACCCGGTCATTTAACGCAGCGAAATCCGATTCCGGTCCCGACCGCTGACGGCGGTAGTACGGCGTAAGCGGCATACAGCCCGGCATCAGCGCCGTTATCCCAATAGCCGCCGCGGGCAAGCGCCCTGACGCCTGTATTTTTGATCCAAAAATAATCGCCGTAATAATTATCATTCGCAACTTCGGGATTTGTATCCGCCGGCAGTCCTTGCCCGTCGGTTCCGTCAATATATCCGGCAGGCGGCAGCTCCCGGCTGCCGAGTATGCCGTCATCCACCGTTTCCTCGACCCATTCCCAGACGTTACCGATCATATCGTAGGCGCCGGCCGCAGACAGGCATTTTTTCCCCTGGCCGGTCAATCCCGGCTGGCCGGAACGGTTGGCGTTCACCTGGCAGTCGTCCGGCCCCCAGCCGGCTATCGGATCGGGCGTACCCAAGGCCGCCTGCTGCCACTCCGCGTTCGTCGGCAAACGCTTGCCGGCCCGGGCGCAGGCGATTGCCGCCTGGTCCCGGGAAAGATTGCGCCAGGGCAGCGCGTCTTTAACCGAAACCGCCTGACAGCCGCTATCATCCAGGTTGGCCAAGCTCGCGCCCTGGTTGCCCGGATCGCCATTGGGGCATCCCGGCCCGGCTGATGCTTCATAAGCGTCGATGCAGAAATTACCACCGGCCATCGGCACTATTACCATTCCCGGCGGACAAGCTCCCGCAGCCGTCTGTTCCTTCTCATTCCGGCCGCGAAAATTATCGGCCGCCTTAATGCCCAGCGTAGTGACAATAACCGCCAGGGCTATAACCGTCGCTTCCCGCCACCACCGCCGTTTTCTTTTCTTTAAATTAATGACTGAAGTCATTCTTGCCTACGAATTTACGAATTAAAATACAAATATACAATTTCCGTTTAACCATTTGTAAATTTATAACCGGATTCGTATATTAGCGGGTATTATTCATAGTCTTTACCCACGATTATTTCGATATCAACCGGCAAGTTATCATTCACTTGCATTTCCTCCATCGGCGGCAGCAAGCTGCTGATTATCCCGGCTACCGCCTCTTTATCGGCCCGGTGCCGGATGAGAGTGGTAGTATAGTTGAATTTATCGGCATTGCCGGTCGAAATATTGGTATAGCCGGCCGCTTTCAGGCGCTCGGCCACTTTCCCGGCTAAACCGCTGATGCCGCTGCCATTCAGTACGCTGATACTGACCAGCTCTTCCTGGGCCGGCGGCAGATTTTCTGTCTTCGGTCCGGACGGAGAAGTCGTCGCTAATTCGGAGGTGGCGGTGGCGATGTGACTATCCGTAACGCTTATAGGGGTGGCGGTGGCCGGCGCAATATCGACCGCCGGCATTATCGACGCTTGTCCATTATCCGATGTAGTGCCGGAAGAAATATCGGACGGCAGGTTCGTTTCGCTGGCCCGGGTATTGGCCGGCGGTTCATTATTCACTATTATCGGCTGCTGCCGGAGAAATAAAATATATACCGATCCCGCCGCCA
>CAZYKS010000078.1:0-4837 GCA_964648375.1 uncultured Gammaproteobacteria bacterium
GACGCCGGTGCTAGATAAGGTCCAAATGATCGAATTGACCTTGTGTTTGATTTTAGGAAAAAGATTTTTCATAAATGATTAAATTTATGGCCCGCTGAATTTATTTGTGCTTCGGGTCATCCCCACTATGTAAATATTTCTCTATTTTTTCGATTATTTCTTCCATCGTATAATTGGTTTTGATCAGGTAATCCTTCGCCCCCATCTCAAGGCCCTTCTGGACGTCGCTTTCCTGCCCCAGGTTGGATAAGATGATTATCGGGATATTCGCGATCTTTTTATCCTTGCTGGCTTTTACTTTTTTGAGGATTTCGAACCCTTCCATCCCGGGCATGATCACATCCAGGAGGACGATATCGGGTTTTAAATTCATGATTTTTTCATAAGCCATCCCGCCGTCTGTCGCCGTTTCGACCGTATAGCCTTTTTTGAGAAGTTTTTTCGAACATAATTCCCGTAAAAATACGTCGTCTTCGGCTAAGAGCACGAAATCCCCCCGCTTGGCATGCCGGGACGAAGAACCGTCGGTTTTCGCCCCTCCATTCTCAAGCCCCAGGCATTTATCGATTTTTTCGATAATCTCATCGGGGTTAAGCTCGGCTTTAACGATATAGTCTTTGGCCCCGAGCGCGGTCGCCTTGCCGATATCAACCGGCTGGCCGGAATTGGAAATGATGATTACCGGAATTTTAATATTCTTTTCGTTTAACTTTTCCAGCACTTCATAGCCGCTCAGCTTGGGCAGTACGATATCAAGAAGGACCAGATCAGGATTGAAAGATTCGATATTCATTAACCCCTCTTCCCCGTCCTTGGCGGTCGCGACTTCGAAACCGCTGGCTTTGATTTGCTTCGCTAAAAGATCGAGCAAAACCTCTTCGTCTTCGATTATCAGGATTTTTTTAGCCATAGTATTATATCTCTATTATAACATAATATAATATTGCTAAGCAATATGATGGGTGGGTATTATGTAATATTATTGCGGCTACAAAAGATTGAGACAGGTTGGCAGATGTCTGTAAGTTATATCGGTTCATGTCCGTTCGCAACCCTGAGTAACTGTTTCCAGTCCCTAGCAATTTAACTAGCATTATAAATTAGCGCATATGCCTGTCAGGCGCTGTGGTAACCGGTTATTTTCAATTAAATATTCCCAGCGCTAATCGATGCAAAACCCCAATTGGCATTCCAGGCCCTGTGACGGATCGCATGCGAAACCGGCTCCCGAAAGTTCATTGCAGCAGGGCTGGTTATATTCTCCGCAGGCCAGGCAAAAATTATTATTGAGCAAATGTTCCTGGTTGCAGGCAGGGGCGTTTTGGCAGGCGATATTATTATCGGAGCCGCAACGGACACAGGTCCCGTTCCGGCATTCGGTCCGGGAATTATCGAAATTATTTTCCGTTAAACAGCCGGGATCGCCGGCACAGCAGGGATTCCCGGCCACACCGCACTCTACGCATATTTTATCGTTGTCGCAAACCAATCCCCCGTAGCAGGCGGTATCGGCGTAGCAGCAAGGCTGGTCCGCCTGCCCGCAGGGCTTGCAAAAACCGTCCGCGCAGGCGAGCCCGGCCTGACAATGCGGATCGTCGGAGCAGCAGAATTTATCGAGCGCCCCGCAGCCGCAATCGTCCAGACAGACATTGCGCCCCGCATCGTTCGGATCGGAGCAGCAGTTCAGGCCGTAAGAGCAGGCTGGATCCCGGTCGGCGCAGCAGGCGATCCCCGCCTCCCCGCATTCCTGCGCCCATAGCACCTGCTCCTGCCAATTGTCGCTCGCCGGTTTCGGCCAGTAGAAAAAATACACCACTGAGGCGATAATAGCGACAATGGTAACACCTAGTATTATATAGATTATTTTACGCATGAATTAAATTAAATTAATTTACCTTTCTAACTTAACCTATTAACGATAAATATCCATTATTTTATTAATTTGAAATTCGAAATTCGTACTTCACCCTTCTTAATTAACCAACTCCCCTACCTCGATCTTCCTGATGTCCTGGTTGCTGATGCCGATGCCTAAATCGCGCATTGCCTCGAAAGCGTTTTCCGGGTCTCCCAGAAAATAAGCTTTTTTGTCTTTGGGGTTGATATAATAGGCCTCGCCATTGGCATCGGTATCGAGATAGATTCGGCCCAGCTTATCCGCGGGGAAATAGGTATAACCGCTTAAAAAAACATGGGTGGCGCCGGTTCCCAGCACTTTTAAGGCGTGGGCGGCGTCTTCCGGCCTGCCGAGAAAATATTTTTTGTTGTCTTCGGGATAAACGTACCAGGCCTCGCCTTTCGATTCCACCTGTAAGAGGATATCGCCACTCAGGCGCTTGGCTAAAGCGGCGTCCGGTGCGGTCACCAGGTCTTTTTCCCGCTCGAGAAAGCTTTTCTCCTGCTTGATCTGTTTCTGCTTGACGCCCACGATATTGTCATAAATAGCGGAAACCAGCGAACGGTCCGCCTCCCGGCTGATGATCGTGCTGGACAGCACCATAAAACCGGCCAGAAGCGCGGCCAGCCATAAGCTGAATTTGATAAAAGCCTTGGTCGGACCGCTTAGTTTTATCGGTTTCGGCGGCTGCTTAACCGGCTTTTTAACGCTGGGCGTAACATTATAGTTTTTACCGAGATTTATGGCCATACTATGGAAATTTGAAATTTGTAATTGGTAATTTGGACTATATATAATTCGAAATTACAGATTATCTTTATATTTAAAATAGTTCTGAGTAACCGAATAATATTCATTCAGCCAATCCTCTTTTAATACATTATATCATAAACGTATCGCATTTTAAAAATCCCCGCCTTGGTATAACTATCAATTTCCGGCGCTCCCGATTGCTCTGATTTTATTTTCAATTTCGCTGTTTCCGGGATTTAACGCGAGCGCTTGCCGGAAATATTCGAGCGCGTCCGTATCCCGGCCCTCGAGTTCGTAAGCCAGGCCGATGCTGTAAATTGCGTTGGAAAAATTCGGCTCGAGGGCGATTGCGTTCCTGAAATCACCGATGGCGGCCTCGATCTCGCCGCGGTTATAATTGAGCCTCCCTCGTTCATAAAATACGTCCGCTACCGGATAATCCACGGCTAACCGGTCGAGAAGCTGAAGCGCTTCCCGATAATTGTTTTTCCGGGAATAAACGCGGGCCAGCCCGAAGCTGGCCGGGTAATAATCCTGTTTCAATCTGAGCGCCTGCTCGAAAGCGGCCTGGGCCTGATCGAGTTCTCCCGTATCATAAAGCGCCTTCCCCTCTTCGGCCGCCAGTACCGGGTTGCTCGGTTCGCGCCTAAGCGCTTCGCTGAAGGCATCAGCCGCCCAGGTCCTGCTCCCGGGCGCCAGCGGGGCGATATCCCGGTAAATCATCCCTAAAGTTTCCCAGGCGGCAACCGAGAAGGGCGCAACCGCGGCCGCTTGCTGTGCGCGGTTAACGCTCGTATTGATTATGCCCTGGATTTCGTCCCGGCTGTCTGCGCTTCCGGATGCGGGTATTTTCGCCTGTAATTCCCCGAGCAGGCGCTGGCTTAAAATCAGCTGGTACTGATACCGTTCCGGATCCATATCCGCCGCCCGGGCCAAACGCCCGGCATCGCCGTTCGCTCCGGCGAAATAATAATCGGCGAGATAATATTTGCCTAAAAGGGCGAATAGCGCGATCGCCCCCGTAAATATAGCCAGAACCGAAAAATATGCGATTGGTTTTAGCGGTTTGCCGGTAAAGTCATATTGCTGATGCCGGAACATCCCCTGCTTAACGGGTTTTCCGGACCGGCTTAAACCGCCCCATTCGACCATCAACAGGGCGATAAACAGCCACAAGGCAAACTGCAGAAAGAGGGCGAACGGGATAACCGCCTGCCCGACGATCAAGACGCCCAAGGCGGCGCTTAGGGCGGTTGAAACCGCCGTGTGAGGGCGGATGGGAACCGGATTGCTTCTTAAAAAATACAGCATCAGGTAAATAATGACAGCGATGATCAAGCAATAGCTCAAAATCGCGACCATCCCCGCGGTGGACGCGAGTTCGAGTATAAACGAGCCGGCCTCGTTATACCGCACCTGCCAGTTAGGCAAATAGTTATAATTACTCCCGCGGTAACTTGAAAAAATATAGCTGAAGGTTCCCGGGCCGCTGCCTAATACCGGATGGTCGGCCAGCGATCGTTCGGTGATTACGAGGCTTTGTCCGAGATTTAGCGCCGGGGTATCGTTAACTATAGCGGCGGACGGGCGACCGAAGGGGTTATCCGGGACCAGGATAAACAACCCCGCCAGCAAAATCGGAATCGCTAATATCGCTAAGCGGGGGTAAATATTATGACTGTCGGTTTTCGCGCCCGCAGCCGCGACAAACGCAATCGCTAAAGCGATGGCCGCTCCGATTAAAAGCCCCTGCCAGGCCCGGACGCTGCCGAGCATCACCATCAGCAAAAGGGCCGAAAGGCAGCCGAAGCCGAATAGGCTGTATTTCCATAATTTCACTGATCGGTTTAAATTGAACGCCAAGAGGGTAAAGCCCAGGGTAGCGGCCATCGCTGCCGAATATGCCAGGGCGCCAGAACCGCCGCCGCCGATGTTTAACAGCCTTCCGCCCGCCCAGACGCTAAAGAGTGAAACCAGGAACACAATAAAAGCAGAAGTCAGAAAAAAATAAAGCAGCCTGCCGGTTTCCCGGGCGCTGAATAGATTGGTGATAAGAAAGTACATAAGCGCCAGCCCCAGCCACATCAGCCAGGCGCCGTGGTAAACGCCGAAATATCCGAAAAAGGACGAATATCTGTCGATGCTGAATTCTGACGATAAGAACATCACCAAAACGAAGATAATAAC
>CAZYKS010000079.1:0-4819 GCA_964648375.1 uncultured Gammaproteobacteria bacterium
CTAACCATTTTCATTTTATACTATTTAGCACTCCACTGTCAAGAGTGCTAATTATAATATATCCCCTTAATCTTAAAATCATATTAAAATCGCTTAATTAAGCAAAAAAATGGGTACGAGCGAACTCGTACCCTAATTCCCCCTTATAATGAAAATGTTATTTGCCTATCTGATAATTCGGCGCTTCATTAGTGATCAGAACACCATGAGGATGGCTTTCACGCATACCGGCAGCTGAAATTTTTATAAATTGCGCATTTTCGTATAATTCATTCAAATCAGCGCTTCCCGTATACCCCATGCCTGACCTTAAACCTCCCAGTAGCTGATAGATAACTGACGCCAACGGTCCCCGACACGGTACTCTGCCCTCGATCCCTTCGGGCACCAGTTTTGAGCTCTCTTCAATATCGTCTTGGCAATATCTGTCGCGACTGCCTTTTTGCATGGCTTTTAACGATCCCATGCCCCAATAATCTTTATAAGCTCTGCCCTGATAAACGATAATTTCACCCGGACTTTCATCGGTTCCGGCAAACAGGCTGCCGATCATGACCGTATGCGCTCCGGCCGCTAACGCTTTGGTTATATCTCCGGAATATTTAATTCCTCCATCGGCAATAACAGGAACACCTTCCAGTCGGGCAATTTTAACCGCATTTATGATCGCCGTAATCTGCGGTACGCCTACACCAGCGACAATCCGGGTAGTACAAATCGATCCCGGCCCGATCCCGATTTTTATCGCATCCACCCCCGCATCGATCAAATCTTTGGCCGCATCCTCTGTACCTAAATTACCGCCGATTAATTCGACACCGCGATACGTATTCTTTATTTCTTTAATACATCCAATCGCGTTTTTTGAATGGGCATGGGCGCAATCGAACACCAATACATCGACACCGGCCTCAACCAGCGCAGACACTCTTTCCATGCATTTTTCCGTCCCTATGGCTGCACCTACTCTTAATCGGCCAAGTTCATCTTTTGTAGCTAAGGGATACTCTGTAATCTTAAAAATATCTTTAACCGTAATTAACCCTTTAAGTACCCCTTTTCCGTCGGTTATCAATAACTTTTCGATCCTGTTCTTGTGTAATAATTTTTTAGCTTCCTCGATACTGGTTCCTTCCGGGGCGGTAATCAAATTATCTTTAGTCATGACATCACCGACTTTTTGATCAAGATTCGTTTCAAACCTAAGATCACGGTTAGTGATAATCCCGACCAGCTTATCTCTATCTTCAACAACCGGTACCCCCGAAATACGATATTGTTTCATTAATTCAACCACCTCGTGAAGTTTATGCCCTGGATGCACCTTTAGCGGATCGCTTATCATTCCGCTTTCCGACTTTTTTACTTTCTGCACCTCCAGCGCCTGGACCGGTATCGGCATATTTTTATGTATGATCCCAACCCCCCCTTCTCTGGCCATACTAATGGCGAATCTTGACTCTGTCACCGTATCCATCGCGGCGCTTACCAGCGGTATCTTCATATTAATCTTTCTGGTCAGTTGTGCGCTGATGTCCACTTCCTTAGGCAAAACGCCGCTGTATCCCGGAAGCAATAATACATCATCAAAACTTAACCCCTTGTTAGCCAATACTTTTTCCATAAACCCTCCTTATTTTTATCCATAATTCTTCGGTTGTAATGTGCATTCACCTTGTTAATAATTCTATTCACTATACATTATTTTCATACCCAGGTCAATAATCGAAAAAACCCCGAAATTCCGGGATTTTAAAAATGATTCTTTGATTAATTTTACTGTATTAATAAATAAACTTGTTAAATCGTCCCTCCTTTCTCTCACGGGAGAGGGTGAGGGTGTTTTACGCGCACAGATAATGTTTAATCGTGTAATGGATATTTTTAACTATAAAATCCACCTCATCCTGTCCTTCTCCTGTCCAGGAGAAGGGACTATTAAACTCATTCCAGTTATAAATATCATTTAATGCACAATCTCTTGTCCGCAGGAAAGCATTACGGGATATGAAAAATATGGCGGCAACAATCAATTATTCGCATCAACCGCGGCTGGCGGCTTGTATTCGCCGTAATACCAGGTCAGGAATTCGCGGGCGACCGGAACCGCGGTCGAGCTCCCTTCCCCGCCTTCCTCGATCAAGACCGTGATCACCAGGTCGGGATGGTCATAGGGGGCGAAGCCGATGAACCAGGCGTGGGTGGGCTCGGTGGTCGACCATTGGGCCGTGCCGGTTTTGCCGGCCACCGGGACCGGCACCGACTGGAGGCTGCGGGCGGAGCCGTCGGTGACGGTCTGGCGCATGCCCTCCCGCACCACTTCGATATTGTATTTCTCGATGAAATTCACGCGTACCGGGTCTTCCGAAACTTCCTCGAAAGGCTTATCGTCGGCCGTCAATATTTTCTGGACCACGTGCGGACGGTACAAGGCGCCGCCGTTCGCGAATACGGCCGTATAAGCGGCGACCTGCAGGGGGGTAACCAGGAGGTCGCCCTGGCCGATCGCCATATGGTAAGTGTCGCCGATATACCAGTCCTCCCCCTTCGTTTCTTTCTTCCAATCCCGGGTAGGGAGAAAGCCATCCGCCTCGCCGGGCAGGTCGATGCCGGTCTGGGCGTCCAGGCCGAAGAGCTTGCCGTATTCGTTCATCCGTTCGAGGCCCAATCCGTTAACGTCCTCATACCCGCCGCAGATGATATAAAAATAGGTATTGATCGATTCCGCGATCGCCCGACGCATGTTGACGATGCCGTGCCCGCCGGCCAGCCAGTCGGGGAAATACCATTGGCCGACCCTGATGCCGCCAACACTGTTAAAAGTCGTATTTTCGGTAACGATATGCTCCTCGAGCGCCGCCGCCGACCAGATCGGCTTGATGGTCGAACCGGAAGGATATTCCCCGCTGATGGCGCGGTCGAACAGGGGCCGGTCCGGATCGCTGATCAGCGCGCTATATTCATCCGGCGTGATCCCGCGCGCGAACAGATTATTGTTATAAGCGGGCAGGCTGACCATCGCCTTGATTTCACCGTTGTTCGGGTCCATCGCGATCGCGACCGCCCTGGTCTTGCCTAATTGCCCGAGCGCCTTACTCAGGATCTCTTCCAGCTTGCCCTGCATATTGGCATCAATCGTCAATACGAGGTTATGGCCGTCCGCGCCCGGTTTCTGGCTGAGGATTTTATTTTCTTTGCCGAAAGCATCGACTTCAATCTGTTTTTTCCCGTTCTCACCCCTGAGTTCGCTCTCCCAAAAAGACTCGACGCCCATTTTCCCGATATAATCGATCGGCAGATACTCGTCACCGGCGGCAGCGAGCTCGGTTTCACTGATCTTGCCGGTATAGCCGAGGATATGGGACAGGCTTAAACCGGCGGTGTTGCCGTACTCGCGCCGGGTCTGGTTAGACAGCACCACTCCCGGCCATTGGTCCGATTCGAGATATAAGAGCATCGCCTTGTCGTAATCGATATTATCGGCGATGAACACCGGCTGGTAAGCATCGATCGAACCCAAGTCGATACCGTCGAGCTTATCGGCTATGACCGCCTGATACGGCTGGCCCAAGATCTCGCCGATGCGCGCGGAGATATTATTGAATGCGACCGCGTCCCTGGGCAGATCAGCCGGAATCATATATAGGAGAAAATTAGCGCCGTTCCTTACCAGGGGAACGCCGTTGCTGTCATAAATCACTCCCCGCTTGGCTTCGATCCGTTCGATCCGGATGCGGTTGCCTTCGGCCATATCGTAATAATAATCCCCTTTGACTATCTGCAGCCAGGCGGTTCTCCCCAGGAGCAGAAACAGCAGGAGGGCGGCAAACACGCCGAAAATCGGCAGCTTGGCATAATTAAATGTCTGCTTGACGCTTTCTTTATCGCTGTATTTCGGGACATAAGCGTCTTCGATCCAGAACTTCCGGAATGAAATATTCAAACGGCCGAATTTAAACTTGCCTTCCTGGACGCCGAAAGGATCGGATTGGATTAAGCGCTTTTTTCTTTTAGCGAATCTCATGGATGTTAATATGTTATTTTTTTCTGATAAGTTTCTCCCCTACGAATCAACGAATCCTTTCACAAATACACGAATACGATTGAATTGAACCGTACGATAGTTATGCTATAAGTTTTTCCAATGTATTCGTTATATTCGTGAATTGATTCGTCGATTCGTAGGGTCAGCCGCGTTTGCGCACCAGAAATACCGGCTTTAACCTATTAGACATATAATTTATGACATAAAAAATTACGGCCGCCAAAACCAGGGAGAGCGCTATGCCCGATAATTCATGCTTCCAAAACGAAGAATCGACCAGCGCCCTGATTTCCGCGCTGTCGAACAATGTCACAGCGTATTTAGCGAGCTGCAGGATCAGGCGGTCGCAAAGCAGGGACAAGGATGTTAATGCCAATACCGAATAAAGCGTCCGGTCCGTAAAATAACTGACCTGCAGGAAATTGGCGAAGATCACCACCAGCACCAAACTGACCAGATAAAGGCCGAAGGGGTTGAAAGAAAAAACATCGCATAAAATACCGGCGCCGAATGCCCACCATAGCGCTTCCTTAAAACTGCCTAACATCAATATGAATACCAGGGCAATTAAAATCAGATTGATATTGTTGAAATATCCCGGCAAATTGTCGATAAAGGCGATTTGGACCGAAACCAGGGCGATTATCGCGATAGTTCTCAGGACTATTTTGGAATACATAGAATGCTAATATTATCCGTTGCTATAAATATATCCGCTGCCCTACGAATCAACGAATCTATTCACGAATATAACGAATATTCTTGATACACCTC
>CAZYKS010000080.1:0-4788 GCA_964648375.1 uncultured Gammaproteobacteria bacterium
TTCCCTTTGGGGTTATTATGATAAACCAAGGATCCCAGAAATACACAGGCTGAAATAATTAAAATTAATAGTAAATTCGAAAACATAGTAATAATTAAAAGGAGAGAAATAATAAAAATATACTTCCCTCCTTTTATGATAACAATTTATTGGGTATATTCCAAAATTATCCCCCAACCAAGACTTTCCCGGTCTTCCGGGAAATAATCTTGACGGGCGGAAATAATTCTAAAACCGTTATGAATAAAAAATTTTACCTCCATGTCTTTTTCAGCCATCCGTAATACCATATTTTTATTTATTTCTTCACTTGTCAAATTTTTTGTCCTTCTCCTTAAACTCGGGATCCGGCTTCCCATCATACCCTTTTCTATATTTTTTTTCTTCTTCAGGGTAAATACAAATTTTAATAAGTTACTGGCAACACCCGGCATTTGTGGCAATACCGACAGATCGACTCCATATAAACAGTTTCCGCTACCACTATGGTTAGTTATAAAACCATCGGCTGTAGCCTCGGACCATGACGGGAAATATCCGATTGGGTAATCCCATACTAGCCGATGGGATACGATAACTCCTACCAACCCGTTTTTATTTTCCGCCACTTGTATTCCTTCCGAAAAAATATTAAAACGGGAGTCCCATTTGTCCCGGTCAGCACCCATCTCTTCCCCCCAGACTGCTTGTTCAAGTTTTACTAATTCTTCCAAATCGTCGATTGCTACCGGTCGGTAAATTATCCGTTTAGTATTCATAATTAGCCCCTCCCTCTAAATTGATAGCGTTATTATTGTCGCGGCAATAACAATTTAAATTTTTTAAAACTGAAATACTATGATTTATTCTTAAAAAATTAAAAGCCTTCAATACTCGGTCTGTGCATAGCGGACAGTTTTGTGGAGAGACGATCGGCTTTGGCCAATCGCTAAATTCACCTAAATACCAACTAGGAGAATATTTGTTTATCGTTTTGATCACGTCGATAATATCCCAAAGTTTCGGTACGCGTAACTTTCCCTGTTTGTATATTTCTGCCCAACGGGTTCCGGCTTGCACAAAATAAGCCTCAAGACTGACTACCATTGATTTCTGTTCCCACGCATATTTCGCACTAGCGACTGCCTTTGTAACTATTTCCTGTCTGGTTAAATACGGAGCCCCGATTAAAATATAGGTATTAGATATTGCTCCTAAACCGTTTATGATGGCGATTGACCGAGTATATATATCCTTCGTCATCCTTTTCCCGATCAATTTATTCCTGATATGATTGTCTGATGATTCCAGGCCGGTCGCGATTTCGATTTTTTTAAGGTTATTCGCGGCTCTGGCAATATATTTTTTTAACCTGTTTTTCTCACGAACGACATATTCCGGCCTTGATTCAACCACTAACTTAGCAAATTTACTTCTAATAAAAAAATCGTTGACTTCATTCTGCGCCGCGATCGGTAATTCTTCACCATTTAAAAAGCTTCCAGCCATGAAAACGGTAAGTGTTTCCGCTCTAACCGCTTTTATAAAAATATAACGGTCCAAACCGACAAGAAATAGCTTAACCAGCCAGACCAGAACAACTGGATGTAAAAAACGCAAGTTATATCTCTCTATTTCCTGATTAAAAGCGCACATACCGCAACCGCCGTGCTTAAAATAGTGACTGCAACCGAAACTAGGTAAACTTAATATAACCTGACTGGTTATTCTCTTTTCAATGACATCATAATACTGCCTTGATTCGTAAACCTTGTCGCTGAATATGCGCGTGACTGCTTCAAAAATTAATGTATTATATTTTTTCCGGTTTATTCTTTCGATTAACCTCAACAAAAAATCTAAGACGTAAACTAATTTTAACGAAATCGCACGAACATTTCTCTCTTTCATTGCAGGCCTCCTTTTTCGGATACTTGTTTATTGAAAATTTCATGATTTTAAAGAACAAAAACCCTCCTTTCTTTTTTTTCGTTTGTTTTCAATGAGTTGTCCCCCTTTATTAATAAAGATAAAGAAGCTATCTATTATTATAATAAATTAATGATTAAATAATCATAAAGAAAAGATAAAGAAATAATAAAGAGAATATAAAAAACCGCATAAATGCGGCTAACATAAAACGTATTAATTAATAAAATTTTATTCTTGTGCTCCAATCTTATACCCCCGGCCGGTAACCGTATGGATTAATTTCTTTTTGCCAGGTATATCGATTTTCTTACGCAGGCTGTTAATATGCGCTTCGATCGTATTCGAGAACGGATCCACGCTCATATCCCAGACATGCTCCATGATCATACCGCGGGAAAGGACAGTATCCTGATTTTTCAGTAAATATTTCAGCAAAGTAAATTCCTTGCGGGTCAGGTAAATATCCTTGTCGCCGCGCAAAACCGCATGTTTGGTATCATCGAGCACTAAATCATCAAGCTGGTAAATTTCTTTTTCTATCTGCTTCGGCCGCCTGAGTAATGAGCGCATCCGGGCTAAAAGCTCATCCAGGGAAAAGGGCTTGGTCAGGTAATCGTCCGCGCCGGCGTTTAATAAGTCCACTTTGGTGGTCGTTTCCGACTTAACCGATAATATCAGGATCGGAATAGTAATCCCCTCTTTCCTGATCTCTTCGCATACTTCCTGCCCGGTTTTTTTAGGCATGATATTATCAAGGAGGATCAAATCATAATCATTGGTAGAAGCCAGATACGATCCCTTGGCACCGTCTTCCGCGGTATCGACCGCGAAACATTCCGCTTTCAGGCTGGTTGATAAATAATCACGAATTTCTTTTTCGTCTTCGACGACTAAAATGCGCATATTCCCTCCCCCTTGCTTTATGTCGGTTTTGACCATAACATAAAACGATTTAATAATTATGTTAATATTATATAATTTTTATCGAACACCGTCAATCTTTAAAAAAATATTTTTCGTCAATACCATATTTTTCGTAATCATTATCCGTGCCTTTCTTTGTATCAGAATCCTTAATCGAAAAAACCCGCGGCCGGATCGACTAAAGTCATTGATTTATGGAACTAATGTTGTTATAATAAACTCATGATTAAAATAAAACGACACGGCATCATCCTTAAACCCTCGCGGCGCGAATTCGAAAATTTAAGCGTCTTCAATCCCGGCGTTTACCAGGAAGGGCGCGACGTGCATATTTTTTATCGCGCGCAAAGCAGAAAATTCATTTCCACCGTCGGCTATGCCCGGCTGGACGGCCCCACAAAAGTGGTTGAGCGCTGGACTAAACCCTTGATGGCGCCTGAATTCAAATACGAACGGAAAGGGATCGAGGATCCGCGGATCACCAAGATCAAGGATACTTTTTATGTCACTTACGTGGCCCATGACGGCCGCAACGCGGTTATCGCTTACGCTTACGGTAAAGATCTTTTAAAGCTGAAACGGGGCGGCATCATCAGCCCGAAATTCAGCTATCGCCGGGCCGGTAAACTATTCGGCTATTCCCGCCTGAAGGACAAATATTATTTTTTCGAATCATTTTACGAAAAATACGCGAATAAAAATGTATTGGTATGGGAAAAAGACGGAGTATTTTTCCCGGAAAAATTCCGGGGCAGTTACGCCTTACTGCACCGTATCCTGCCTGATATCCAGATAATCTATTTCAAGGACTTAAGCGAACTGAAAAATAACGATTATTGGTACCATTATCTCCATAATCTCGGTAAAAACGTGGTCCTGGAAGGCGAGCACGGATTCGAAGCCCGCCATGTCGGCGCCGGCGCCCCGCCGGTAAAAACCGCCAAAGGCTGGCTCCTTATATACCACGCGGTCCAGCCCCATAACACCGGCCGCATCTATACGGCCGCGGCGGCCCTCTTAGACCGGAATAACCCGAAAAAAGTGATCGCCCGCCTGCCCTACCCGATTCTCACCCCGCGGCAGAAAGGCGAACGCTACGGCCATGTCCATAACGTCGTATTCCCGACCGGCACCGCCCAATTCAACGGCCGGCTCTATATCTACTACGGTTCGGCCGATTCGTCCGTTTCCGTAGCGAGCGTTAATCTGGAAGAGTTGTTGGATGAGTTGATGAGGAATAAAATTGATTAACAAATATTTAAGTAATTTGTAATTTGAAATTGGTAATTTGGAGTCTCTCGATATACGTATTATCCTGTATCCAAATTACAAATTACGAATTACCAATTTCATGCCTTTATTCACCCGCTCTTCACATAATCCCATCCTTAGGCCAGACCCCGAACACGCCTGGGAATCCCTAAAAGTCTATAATCCGGGTGCGCTTTACCATGACGGACAATATCACCTGTTCTATCGTGCCGTCGGCAAGGGCGACGACTGGCATTCCTCTATCGGTTATGCCGTATCCGGCGACGCGGAACACTTTAAGCGGTTTAGCGAACCGATCCTCGCTCCATCGGGGTTGCAAGAAAAAAGAGGAATCGAAGATCCGCGTATATCTAAAGTAGCTGATACTTTTTACCTGGCTTACACCGCTTATGACGGGCGCTGCGCCCGGTTATCGCTGGCCGCATCTCTCGATCTGAAGGTTTGGGAAAAGCACGGTGAGATGATTCCCGATTGGAACGCAGCTAAGGCCGGCGCGTTTACCGTGCCCTGGGACGAGGCCCAGCACAACGGAATCGCGATAAAACACTGGTCTAAAGCCGGCGGTATTTTCCCTGAAATCATCGGTAATGGCAATCATCACAGTTTTGGAGCGATGATGGATAAACCTTATTATTCCGCGCCTAAAGCGCAGGGCCGGTACTGGATGATCTTCGGCAGCCG
>CAZYKS010000081.1:0-4757 GCA_964648375.1 uncultured Gammaproteobacteria bacterium
CAGACACTGAACCAGATCCTGGTGGAGATGGACGGCTTTGACCAGACGACTAATATCATCGTCATGGCCGCCACTAACCGGCCGGACGTGCTCGATAGCGCCCTCCTTAGGCCCGGACGCTTCGACCGGCAGGTGATTCTGGATGAGCCGGATATCGCTGACCGGGAAGCGATCCTGAAAGTCCATGCCCGGAAAAAGCCGCTATCGAAAGAAGTCAGCCTGCGGCGGATCGCGGAACGCACGCCCGGATTTTCCGGGGCCGACCTGGCGAACCTTTTAAACGAGGGCGCGATCCTGGCCGCCCGCCATAATAAGAAGATTATCGCCATGGAAGACCTGTTTGAAGCGATTGAGAAAGTGATGCTCGGTCCGGAGCGCAAATCGCGGGTCCTGACCGATAAAGAGAAAAAAATCACCGCTTACCATGAAGCCGGGCATGCGGTCGTGGCCCATTATCTTCCGAATACCGATCCGGTCCAGAAAATTTCGATAATTTCGCGCGGCCGGGCCGGCGGTTATACGATCAAGCTCCCGACCGAAGACCGGCATATGCATACTAAAGCCGAATATACCGAAGAGATTGCGGTCCTCCTGGCCGGCCATGTAACCGAGCGGGAAATTTTCGGCGAAGTCACGACCGGAGCCCAGTCGGATTTAAGAAGGGCGACGAGCCTGGCCCGGCGCCTGATCACCGATTTCGGCATGTCCGAAGCGCTCGGTCCGCGCACTTACGGCGAGAAGGAAGAGATGATCTTTCTCGGGCGCGAGATCCATGAGCAGCGGGATTATTCGGAAAAGGTAGCGGAGCGGATCGATAAGGAAATCACCGATTTTATCGAACGGGGTGTCGCTAAGGCGCAGGAAATCGTTAAAGGCAAGCGCGCGATGATTGAAAAAGTAGTGGCGGCTCTGCTCGAAAAAGAAACTCTGGAAAAAGAGGAGTTCGAGAAGATCGTGGGCGAGAAACAGCGGGCCGATAATAATGATGCAAAAATCGCGGTTGGACACGAACCGAAAGGCATCACCCTGCCGAAGGACAAACCGGATACAACAACCGCCTAAGTTAGTGTTTCTCGAAATTCAGTATATCTGTTTACCACCCAGGCGTCATTCCCGCGAAAGCGGGAATTCAGGCTTCACCGCATGAAATTAACTTTAAGAAAACGGATTTATTTCCGTTATGATAGCGTGCTGGTAATAAGTTTTGTATGGATGTTTTTAGATGGGATATTTCATATAAATAGTTTTAATAAGAAAAGCCTGACTCGGAAAGCCAGGCTTTTTAAAATACATGAATTAAATATAGAAATACGCCCTTTCTTTCCAACTCTTTACAGAATTCCCCCAGATCTTCTTTGTGGCAATGAGCAGAAAGCGCGGAGACTGTATGAGTTATTCCTATTGCTTCTGATGCTTTCAGTCAGCCTAATTTATGGAGGGTAGGTTCATCGGTTTTACTTCTTAAAACTATTCCCACCATCGGATTAAAGTTAATTTCCATCAGCTTCCTCCTTTCGTGAATGTAATATGGTTTATATTAAGAACAATAATAAATTAAAGTTATTCGGACTTTTTGTGGTTATATACTTTTTATAGCGTCGTTCCCGCGAAAGCGGGAATCCAGTCACCACCATATAATATTACCGCTATTCAATCAAATTTATTCCCTTAGGGCAGCCTTTTTGGAATAAATTTGTTTGATTATGAGTAATTCCATCAGTGGAACCTGAATTTCCGTTTTCGCAGGAACGACGCCGGGATAATGACTGTTATTTTACGCGCAAACATCAAAAACCACCAAATTATTTATTCAATTTTTTAATCTAACCATACTTTAACCTAAAAATCAAGGTTAATGTGCAATCTGATTATTTTCCGTTAAAAATAAAACCGCCTTACCGGCGGTTGTTTAATTCTAAATTAGCTGCGTTAGTCTATATAATAATCGTCCACTATGGTTTTTAAATTATTTACGATTTTGATATGCCTTTTTTCGTCCGCAATAATTTCCCTGATAACTTTCAGGTCATCGGCATAATCTATTCTTTTGTCCAGTAAAGCCGCTAGGTCCTCGTAGATAGCAAGCGCCCGTTCTTCGCACTTTAGTCCTTCTTCAAGATTGAAGAGGATCCCCTTTTTGCTGACAGAACATTCCCGATTAACCATATGTTTATCCTTGTTTATATTTTTCGATCATATTAAAGACTATACGCTGATGTTTTTCCGATTCTCGGTTTAAAATTTCCACTCCGCGTTTGAATTCTTCCTGTTTTTCTTCGGGAAAACAATTTACCGCCCCATTCTCGATTAAAGTCTGATATAAGCGGATCATGTCGGTTTCGACCCGCTCTTCATTCCTTAATTCCTCGATGATTTTATTTTGTATGTCTTCTTTTAACATATTAATAAATCTTAGCACATAACCATAAATTATCCAATTATCGTCGCATTGTCCCTTTACGAAAATATATGTTATAATATACACAGACCTACGAATTAACGAATCCTTTCACGAATTCACGAATACGACAGAAACGATCTGTCTGTTATTTATAGCACTGGCTTATCAGACGTATTCGTTATATTCGTGAATTGATTCGTTGATTCGTAGGGGTTAAAGCATTTCTTATCAGCCATACATTATTTAATTAGGAGGAAATATATGAGCCTATATCGAAACATCATCCGCCAGGCCTGGCAAGTAGCTTGGCGCACTAAGTATTTATGGTTTTTGGGGTTATTCGCGGCCTTACTCGGAAACGGCGGCGAATATGAGTTTATTTTTAAAGGATTATCCGGGAACGTGGACGGTAATTTTTTTCCGACCCTGCGCGGCTTGGCAGCGACCGGCGTTTTTAGCGGCCGTACGCTTGCCAATATCCCGCGACTGATGGCCAGCGATCCCGTGTCGATGTTTTTCATATTTTTTATCGGCGCCATCATGCTGCTGTTATTTTGTTTTTTGGTTTGGCTGGTGGTCGTTTCCCAAGCCGGGCTGGTCAACAATACCGCTTTGTCTATCAATAAGAAAAAACATGACCTGCCGCAGGGGGTCGGGGCCGGGATGAAGTATTTTTGGCCGGTGTTCGTACTGAACGCGATTTTGAAGATCGTGGTGGTGGTCGCCTTCGCGCTGATCAGCTACCCCCTGGTCCTGACGGCCGGGCAGGGCAGCCAGGCGCTGGCGAATTTGATCTACGGTTTGGGTTTTATCGTGTTTATTCCGATCCTGATGATGTTTTCTTTCGTGATAAAATACGCGATCGCCTATGTGGTGATCAAGGGCATGGACTTCATGGCCGCGCTGCAGTCGGGCTGGGAATTGTTCAGCCGGAATTGGCTCGTTAGCCTCGAGATGGCCCTGGTCCTGTTTGTGATCAATTTCGCCGTAGGCATCGCCCTATTGTTCATATTTTTGATTTTAGCGGTGCCGTTCTTATTCCTGGCCCTGTTATTTTATTCGGTCGCTTCCGTTTCCGGCTTTTGGCTGGTCGTGGTGGCGGCTTTTATCGTTTTCTTCGCCGCGATCGTATTGACCGGTTCCTGGCTGGCCACTTTCCAGATTTCCGCCTGGACCGGGTTGTTCCTGGAGCTGATCAGTAAAGGGGGAATTTCGAAAATCGCCCGGGCAATGAGCAAGGTCATGCCGGAATAATGTTTTTGAGATTAACATAAAAAGAGGGCGGAATAGCGCTTTCTTTTTTTATTTTAAAAACTTTGGTATGATATGAATAAGCAAAAAATATAATGCGAAAACTGCAAATACCCATAAAGCGAATATTCGATTCGCATTAATTCGCGGTATTCGCATATAATTCGCGGATTCGCATTATATTATTACGAAAATTTTTATTAATCGCAAATATGCCCAAAGATCAACAATCTATCGAAGATTTAATGGCATCCCGGGCCGGACAGGCGGACGGGGAGAGTGTCCAGGGAAAATTCCAGTCGACCCAGAAAGAGATCAAACGCAAAGAAATGGAGCGGGTAACGGAAAGCTCCGCCCGCCAGCTGGGAGTGAATTATATAAATTTGTACGGGTTTCCGGTCAGTCCCGATGCTTTGATATTGGTCGACGAGGACCGGGCCCGGAAATTAAGGACAGTGTGCTTTTTTTACGACGGCCATAATCTACGGATCGGTACCACCGAACCTAATAACGAAGAAGTAAAAGCCCTATTGAATGAATTGGCGGAAGAACATAACGCTGACGGTAAACTGTATATGGTTTCCGATCTGGGACTCGATTATGCCCTGGAATTGTACCGGACGCTTCCGCGCGTGCGTAAATACGTCCAGGGTGTGGAAATTACGGAGGATGACCTGAACCGGTTTTCGGAAAAATTTACCAGTTTCCAAGATCTGGAAAAATTGATGAAGCGGGTCGATATTACCGATATCATCGCGTTAATAATGGCGGCGGCGGTCAAGTCGCGGGCCTCTGATATCCATATCGAAGCGGAAGAGAAAGGGATAAAAGCCCGGTTCCGGGTAGACGGGGTGCTCCATGACGTCGCCAATATTGATAAAGTCCAGTGGCGCAAGATCGTCTCCCGCCTGAAGCTGTTGGCCGGAGTCAAGATCAACGTCAACGACCGGTCGCAGGACGGACGGACATCAATAAACCTTAAACATGACCGTATCAATATCCGCGCCTCTTTTCTTCCGACCAATTACGGCGAAAGCGTGGTGATGCGGCTGTTGCAGTCAAGCGCGGTCGAACTCGAGTTCAGCCAGCTCGGAATCCGTGAGCG
>CAZYKS010000082.1:0-4756 GCA_964648375.1 uncultured Gammaproteobacteria bacterium
GAAGCCGCGCGGGTGATTTTCCCGGCGAAATTCGATTTGACTGATGCCAGCGTGGTATGCGGCAACGGCGATTTCAATCCGACTGCATCCACGTCCGGTCAGATAGTAGACTGCCAGGTGGATATCGGTAATACTATCGCTACTTCCTCGACTATTACCATTACGATCTATAACGTCACTAACCCGGATACGAGTGGCGATTATTCTATCGCTTTATCAACCAGGACAAGTGACCCCGGCGATTACTCGACGGTAAAAGAGTCGCAAAACGTAAAAGTTTATATTATCGAAGACGTAACCGTGACCGCCACTGTTGACTCGAGCCTGAGCTTCACTATCGGCGCCTTGGCCGCCGGACAGTCGGTTAACGGCATCGAAACGACCGAAGATGCCGCCACCACCACAATCGCCTTCGGTACGATAGACGACACTTCTTCCTCAACTATCGGGCAGTACCTATCGGTCGCTACTAACGCCGATGACGGCTATAGCGTTACCGTGCAGCAGGATCAGGAGCTGACCAGCGCCGCCGGCGTCAACATCAACAGCTTCGACAATTCGCCGGACGGCACCGGCTCATCGACCACGCCTGTCCCCTGGGAAGCGCCTAAGGGAACCCTCGACCTCACTTATACCTACGGGCATATGGGTCTGACAACCGACGATTCCGATTTGGACACCGACTTTACCGGCGGTAAATATGCCGGTTTGAACGGTACCGAAGCGCTCGAGGTCATGAGCCATGGCGGGCCAGCCGACGGCACTACCCAAGATGAGGGTTATGCCCGGGTCGCTTATACGGTCGAGATATCGAGCCTGCAGGAAGCCGGAGATTATACCAACACGCTCACCTATATTTGCACGCCGCAATACTAAAAGAGCGATTCATCATCGATTTAATATTAGCTGCAGCTAACTCCTGCTCCCGTTTTCCGGGAGTAGGAGTTATTGTTGCCAAAAACGGCGGTTAATAATGATTAGCGGATTGATTAAATAATCGTCTGGCCAGGCTATCACCGGCCATAGTTTAACGCTAATACCCGATTATTGCCGTAAAACATAAAAAAATAATAAATATCGGATAAATTCATTTATTTTTAGCAAAAATTTTAGCGCATAAATCATTTGAAGAAAATCCGATTGGATGATATAATATAAGCAATTATAAACCGAAAAATCAGTCTGCTTCGGCGGATAATTTTATGTTTTTTTGCCTGGCAGGACCTTTTTACCCCGTTTCTCATGCGAGGGAATGAAACAGGCGTATACCTAGTGAGTTATCAGGCATCGATACCTGAGATGCCGGAAAATTATTTGGGATACCAATGCCGGGTTATAACGCAGCAGCGTGTTAACAAATCAATTATTATTTTATCGATTCAATTATGAACCAGAAAAGAAGATTTTTATTTTTATTGGTTATTATTTTCGTTTTCGTTCTCGGCTA
This sequence comes from uncultured Gammaproteobacteria bacterium, assembly GCA_964648375.1. Classification (GTDB taxonomy): domain Bacteria; phylum Patescibacteriota; class Patescibacteriia; order Patescibacteriales; family UM-FILTER-48-10; genus CAZYKS01. The sequence goes on from CAZYKS010000082.1 coordinate 1,448, forward strand.
TCAGCCATCGGCGCAGGCCCAATCGATCGGGATAAAAATCAGTCCGGTAAAAATCGCGGAATATGTCGATCCCGGGCAGGTCCTGGACGGCACGGTTTCGGTCACGAACGTATCCAATGAAGCGAAAACCCTGTATCCCTATCTGCGGGATTTTAAAGCGGAAGGGGAAAGCGGGAATCCGAAGCTGATCGTACCGGGCACGGAGCGGGGCTATTTTCTCGCTTCCTGGATCAATATCGCGACCGACGGCATCGACTTCGCCCCGAACGAACAAAAAGAAATTCCTTATAGCATTACCGTACCAACGGACGCCGGCCCCGGCGGATATTACGGCGCGATCATTTTCGGGACTAAGGCGCCGAAACTGAAGCAGGAAAGCGAAGATAAGGGGGCCGGGATGGCGATCGCCCAGCAGACCGGCAGCCTGATCCTCCTGCAGGTGCGGGGGGACGTGAATGAAACCGCCAATTTCAGGGAGTTCAGCACCGATAAAGACGTTTACGGCACGCCCTATTCAGTTAATTTTACGGTCAGGGTCGAAAATAAGGGCAATGTCCATATCATGCCGCACGGCGCCATCACCATTACCAATATGTTCGGAAAAGAGGTCGGAATCGTGCGGGTGAACGACGGCGGGTCATACGTCTTGCCCGATTCGATCCGCCGCTTTGACATAGTCTGGGACGGCAGCCAGGGCTTCGGCAAATATACGGCCAGCTGCGGCCTGACATTCGGCACGCCCCCGAGCGAAGGTGGCCAAGGGAAGCAAACGCTTTATACCGAAACCACTTTCTGGATCATCCCCTGGAAGATCGTAATCCCGGCGTCGATCAGCCTGGTGATATTTTTAACTCTGCTGATCCTGTTTCTGCGGTTTTATAAGAGTAAAGCGGTTAAGCGGGCACTGCAGCAATTCGGCCTGGGACAGGTCCGCTACGTACGCCGCTATCAGGGTCCTTCCCCGGTCTGGCATTTCGGTTTGATCATATCCGCATTACTGGTGATCGCGTTTCTGGTCGGGGTGGTGAGCTATTTTATATTTTTGGCATAGATATAATGCGAATTTAATTCGAATTATGTGCGAATTAGTTGCGAATATGTGGTTATAGATAATGCGGAATTTTACAAATATGGAAATCGGAATTGAGAATGGAAAAGTATTTATGATTTAGGAATTATGGAATTAGAGGAAATAATTTAAATATTTTTTATGAAAAAAATAGTAATTATATTATTTGTGGCGCTGGTTTTTTCCATACCGGTGGCTGTGCGGGCGGCGATCGAGGTTACTCCGAAGATCATCGATGTTAAGGCCAAGGCGCGGGATAAGCTCGATTATACCATTACCATCAAGAATACCGGCGATAAGTTCATAAGCTTGTACACTTTCGTGAATGATATCAATATCGATGAAGGAATGCAGGAATTCACAGAGCCGCAGGCGCTCGATAAAACCACGTCGCTGGCGCGCTGGATCTCGATCCCGCGGGGCGTGATCGACTTGCAGCCGGGGGCGGAAGATACGGAAAATTTGACGATTAACGTCAATATGGACGCGATACCGGGCGAGCGCCATGCCGCCATTACCTTCTCGCCCGGCTCGAACCGGTACGACGCGGAAGATATTTCCAATCAGCCGGGCCAGACGCAGACGGTCGTTAACCTAGAGGTCGAAGACGATATCATCGAAAAGGCCCAGCTGGTTTCGTTTAATACCGATAAAAGCTTATATCTGGGTCCGCCAGTGGATTTCAGCGCTACCATTAAAAATATCGGTAATAACGAAATCGTCCCCCAGGGCTTTATTTATTTTTATAACCGGCGCGGCGAGGAAATCGATAAAATACCGATCAATACCGATGCCGCCAAAATCATGCCTGACAGCGATACGGTATTAACTAACAGCTGGAACGGAGGCCAGGGTCTGGGAAAATACCGGGCCAAGCTGGCAATCGAGTACGGGCAAAACGATTTGCGGGACCTGCAGGATACGATTTATTTTTGGATAGTGCCGACGCGCTGGATCATAACGGTCGGTGTCGGTACTTTTTTACTGATTTTGCTTTTAGCGATACTGTTATTCCGGAAAACCTACCACCATCAGTATCAACCCGCACCTAAAGGAGATGGGGTGATAGATCTGAAAAAATAAGTTTGGATAGTGGTTTAAAATCAGCAGGAAAAATATAAGGGTAAACGGATTTAAATTATAAATTATGACTTATTAATCGGAATATATGCGACAGGTTTGCGTGAAAATTTTAATAGCGATTTTTACCATAAGTATATTCAGCCTTGTGCCGGTGTCTGCTTTTGCCCAGGATAGCCTGACCTTAACGATCACTCCGCCGCTGGTGAAGATCAATATGAAACCCGGGGAAAACTGGAGCAGTACCGTTAAAGTCGTGAATAATAACAATGAGCCGTTAAAAGTCTATACGCAAACGCTCGATTTCAAAAGCAGTGAAAACGGCGGTGTGGCTTTTATTCAGAAGCAGGATGCGGCCGAGGCCGGACGCTTCCAGCTAAGCCACTGGCTCACGATCGACCCCGGCCCGTTCGAGATTCCCGCGCAGGCCAGCCAGGAAATCCCGTTTACCATTTCGGTGCCGGAGGAGGGCGAGCCCGGCGGCCATTATGCCGCTATCGTGGTCGGCACCAAGCCGCAGGGCAAGATCCAGGGAACTGGCATCGCGGTCGCCTCCCAGCTGGCGTCGCTGCTCATGCTTAATGTCTCCGGCGACGTTATCGAAAAGGGGGATATCCGGGAATTTTCCACGAGCAGAAGCCTGTACCAGCAGCCGCAGGCCGAATTCACGGTCCGGTTCGAGAATACCGGCAATGTCCATATCCAGCCCCAGGGGGAAATCGCCGTGTATAATATGCAGCATAAGGAAGTGGCGAGAATCCCAATCAACCATGATACCGAGTTCGGCAGCGTCCTGCCCGACAGCACCCGCCAGTGGATATTCGATTGGCAGGGCGAACCGGGTATTTTCAAAATGGGCCGGCGCCGACCTGATACTCACCTACGGGGAACAGGCGCGCCAAACCGTGGAGCGCGGCCTGTATTTTTGGGTTATCGATATTAAACTGGTGGCAGCCATAATCGGCGTTATTATCCTTATAATCCTCTTGATCGTCGTCACTATCCGCCTCTATATCCGGCACGCGATCAAAACCACCCAGCAGGCGGCCGGCATGATCATACCGAATGCAAAATCAACGGCCAGTCAGGCGGTAATCATTCCCAGGACGGTTGCGGAAGAATCCGATAAAGCCAGTGTTAAAAGAAAAAATCCGGTTAAA
>CAZYKS010000083.1:0-4723 GCA_964648375.1 uncultured Gammaproteobacteria bacterium
ATAAAAGCGAGATATTTTTCCGGCCGAAATCCAGGGATAATATTTATATCGAAAAATATTTTATCGGCAACCTGCCGAGCCGGATATACTTTATAGTAAAATCGAAATTTATAAACAGATTGTTTTTATCATAAGTTTTTTATAGGCTCCGGCCAATCACATATGCCACGAGCCAATTAGCATGGGGAATAAAAAACGGGGTGCAACACCCTCGTTTTTTATATTCTAAAAATATTACCCTTAAATTTTATAAATATACACATCCAATTTTCAGCGCCTTCATAAATATTCAGAGCATTCTGTGATCATAGAGCGGGTTCATCTTCCTTAACCGCTCGATAATCGGCGGCAGCACCGCTATCACCCGCTTCACCTCCGCTTCCGTGTTGTGCTTCCCCAGGGAAAACCGGATCGAGTTATGCGCCACCTCCTCTTTGATCCCCATAGCGAGGAGCACGTGCGAAGCCTTGAGCGAACCGGAAGCGCAGGCCGAGCCGGTCGATACCGCGATTCCTTCGAGGTCGAGGGACAGGAGCATCGACTCTCCCTCGCAGCCTAGAAGCGTAAAATGCGCGTGCGCCGGAGTGGCGTGTTCGCGTTCGGTATTCAACATCGTTTCCGGTATATTTTTTAAAATGCCCTCTACGAGCATATCGCGCAGCTGGGATATTTTTTCGTTCTGTCCGGTCTGTTGCCGGCTAGGTTCGCCTTTCTCGCCCCGGCCCAGCTGTGCTACGGCGGCGCCCAGCCCCACGATTCCGGGGACGTTCAGGGTTCCGCTCCGTAAATTGCGTTCATGATGTCCGCCGTGCTGGATCGCGTCCACCGGTATACCCGATCTGACATATAAAGCGCCGGCGCCTTTCGGGCCGTAGATCTTATGCGATGACATACTAAGCAAGTCGATATAATTCCAGTCGACGTCACAGTTAAAAAAATTAACTGCCTGGGTCGCGTCAGTATGGAAAATTATCGGCCGCGGCTTCCCTCCCCGCTCCTGGGGGCGCCGCTTTTCCCATTCGCGCATGCGGGAATCGTTCAGTTTGCGGATATGCTTGCCGATCGCGCGGACCGGCTGGACCGAGCCGACTTCGCTATTGACGTACATAACCGATACCAGCGCGGTATGCGGTTTGGTCGCCGCTTTCAGCTTCTCGACATCGACGATGCCGCGTTTATTCACGTCGATGAAGGTGGTCTCGACCCCCGTTTTTTCCAGTTGTTCAAACGGTTCTAATACGGCGTCATGCTCGACTTTAGAGGTAATCAGATGAATCTTTTTAACCCCCTGCCGGCGGAGCGCTGACACCGCGCCTTTGATCGCGAGATTATTCGCCTCGGTCGCCCCGGACGTGAAAATTATCTCTTCCGGCTTGGCATTAAAAAATCCGGCCAACTGTTCCCGCGCGTTATCCACGCCGGCCAGAGCGTCCTGCCCGAATTTATGGATCGAGGACGGATTGCCGTAGATTGTAGTAAAATACGGCAGCATCGCCTCAAATACCGGCTTATCCACCGGCGTTGATGCACTATGATCAAAATAAATATGTTTCATAACCGACGTGTCATCCTGAGGAGCGATAGCGACGAAGGATCCTACCAATCGCGACAGCATCGGGATTCTTCACTCCACTACGTTTCGTTCAGAATGACAATAATTATTATACCTGCACCACTTCCTTAACCTCAGGCACTTCTTTCTTCAGCTCCGCTTCGATCCCCTGTTTTAAGGTGATTTCTGCCATCGGGCAATGCGTACACATCCCTACTAGCTGCACCTTAACCTGGCCGCTGTCTTTATCGAATTCGACGAATTGCACGTCGCCACCGTCCGCCTGCAAGGCCGGCCGAATTTTATTTAACGCTTGTTTGATTTTCTCTTCCATAAATATCTTATAAATCATATAAATCCCTGCCACAATTATTAATTGCAGGGATTAATAAGATTAATATGGTTAATTATTAGTTTGATATTCCTTGATCGCTTTATGCAAAGCTTCGATCCCAAGCATAGAACAATGTATTTTGGGTAATGGCAGTCCCCCGAGATCAGCGACAATATCATCCTTCTTGACTTTAAGCGCTTCCTCTAAAGTCTTGCCTTTGACGATGTCGGTTAACGCCGACGATACCGCAATCGCCGCTGCACATCCGAGCGTCTCGAATTTAATATCTTTTATCACCGCATTGCCTAAAAGTTGGCGGCCTTTGGCGTCCTTTTTGGCGGCCTTTGGCATATTTACCTTTAGGTAAATCTTCATCACATCTCCGCACACCGGATTACCGGCCTGCCCGACTACGGTCGGATTATCCATCTCCCCCTGGTTATGGGGATTTTTAAAATGCTCGATGACTTTTTCAGTATACATATTTGTTGTAATTTGTAATTAGAAATTAGAAATTTGGATATATCATAATGCGTATGAGACAGGGCCCAAATTACCAATTACAAATTACAAATTTCATTTTAATATATAAATACCTCCGTCCCGATCGGTGCCCAGTTGTAAAGCAGTTCCGCCGGTCCCACACCTAATCTGATACAACCGTGCGATACCGGGGTGCCGAGATGGTCCGCGCCTTCCTTGGTCCCGTCCGGCCATTCCGGCAGTTCATGAATCCCGAAATATCCGTGAGAGAGGCTCATCCAATACGGCATCCAGAGTCCGTACGGCGACCAGGCCCTAAGCGCTTTGCCGTCGATCTTGAAATGGCCGGTCGGGGTCCAGACGTTCTTTTTCCCCGAAGATACCGGAAAGGTGCCGAGCCGCACGCCCCCGAGGAAATATAACAATTCCTGCCGGTCCAGGTTGATTTCGATCCGTTTCCCGAGCGTGGCGTTATCGCCGTTAAGGGGATCGAACCCGCCCTCGACCTCTTCCCCGTCCGTGAACCCGTCCCCGTCCGTATCCGGATTAGCCAGGTCCGTATGGAAATTAAGCTCCATGCGGTCATTGAGTCCGTCCTTATCATAGTCATTATCTTCCAGTTTTACCGGTTCCGGATTAAGCGGTGAATAATCGTTTAAAAGTTCGTCCCGGTCGCTATAACCGTCATTATCCGTATCCGGATTGAGGTAATCGGTTTTATAAACATTAATCTCGTCGGCATCCGGGACTCCGTCATGGTCGCTGTCAGGCAAACCGTTCGCGAGAGCGGGAACCGCGGTTAGAAGTATTAATATTATAATAGCCGGTTTTTTCATGGTTTAACCAAATCGCTTAAATAAATATCTTCTAAAGTGTTATTTACCGCGCTTTGCACCTTGGTTAAAACCGACACTACCCCGCACCGGCATTTTTCGTCGCAGAATATCTTCCCCTGCTCGTCAAGGCAATGGAACACCGTTAACTTGCCTTCCAGGGGCCTGATGATCTCGAAGACACTGATCTTTTTCGGCGGCCGGCTTAAACGGTACCCCCCGGACGCGCCCTTTTCCGCTTCGATCAAATCCGCCTGTTTCAGCTTGGCTAACAGCCGTTCCAGATACCCGGGGGAAATCCCCTCATCTTCGGCGATGCGCGCCGCCGACAAGCAGCCCTGGCCGTATTGCTGGGCCAGCTGGATCATGGCCCTCAAGCCGTAAGTTGTGCGGGTGGAAAACTTCATATCCCTACGAATCTACGAATATAAATACGAATTTACGAATCAAAATACAGAACTCCTACCGGATTAGTAGGTATTAATACTATACTATATATTAAATATTTGTCAAATATAAATCCCCCTGCGCATAATGACGGCAAGGGGATGTTGGGGTAGATGATTTTGGTTCAGCTATTTAGGTTCAAACGATTTTAAAGAGGCTGTTTATTACCGCTCCGGTTTTTTCCTTGGAGTCCTGGGCGCAAAATTTGCATACCAGGGCGACTACCCAGATATTTTTGAAATTTTTCTTGATCTGCCGGTAGACCTCGCTGGATTTATTACCATTAGTGACGATCACTTTCATCCCGGTTTTGCGGCCGGTTTGCATATACATATCATTCAACTGGAAGATAAAGCGGTGCGGATATTGGTAAGGGCTGCCGATCTTCGTTAAAGTTCGGGGAACCTGGAAAGTGAATTTGAACAATATTTCGAATACGGTTTCGGGAAACTCAATCGTCGTAATTTCGGTTTTGTGAATGAGCAGCCATCCTTTTTCTTCCGGGTTACTGAAGCCCGATCGCCAGCATCCTAATGTGGAACTGCCATTGAATTTTCTCCAGCTCAATTTTCGATAACATCCGGGCAATATTTCGAAAAGGAATTCCCTTTCATAATCTTTTATTTTAAGGCGCATTTTTACCCCTCCTATTTTTGGTGTATTATTAAATTTAATTCATATTTTTATATCATAATTTAAATTTCCGGTCAAGCACTTGACATATATAATGTTTTACCTTATTATTTAAGTATTGAAGCAAGACTGCCGGAAAGAGGCGGTTTTTAGTTACTTTACGAATCTACAAATTTATTCACGAATTACACAAATTCAATGAATAGACGAAATATTGTTATTCGTAGATTCGTGAATTGATTCGTTGATTCGTAGGGTATAGACAACTAATTTAAATATAAAAGTATTGTATTATATATGAGTAAATTAACCGACTACGTCAAAGCCTCAATTGTGGAAATGAAGAAAGTTACCTGGCCGACCCGGAAAGAGACTTACCAATATACTATGCTGACTATCGGCATCAGCCTCGCAGTTGCCGCTTTTTTAGGCGGGCTTGAT
>CAZYKS010000084.1:0-4660 GCA_964648375.1 uncultured Gammaproteobacteria bacterium
GTCGACCGCGCCCTTACCTTTGCCCATCGGTATTTCCCCGCCTTTCTGCGTGACCGGTTTATCGGGAAAGATCCTGATCCAGATCTTGCCGCCTTTTTTGGTATATTTGGTAATCACTTTACGGGCAGCCTCAATCTGCCTCGAGGTTACCCAATGGGATCCCAGGCTCTTTAGGCCGTAACTGCCGAAACTGACATCGGTCATGCGGGCGGCATTGCCGCCGCTATTCCCTTTGTGCGACTTGCGGTGTTTGGTTTTTTTTGGCATCAACATATTTGTGATTTGAAATTTGTGATTTGAAATTCGGGAAACTGCCGGCGAATTCAGATATTCTAACTTACCGAATTTCCAATTACTAATTTCCAATATCAGTCAGCCTTATGCTGAATATTTATTTATTTCCTCTTTCCCGGCACTCCGACAACCTCGCCTTTCGTTTCTTCTTTCTCGAAGACATCGCCCGTATAGATCCAGACTTTAACACCGATCGCTCCATAGGTGGTAAACGCCGCGCCCCGGGCATAATCGATGTTGGCCCTAAGGGTATGCAGCGGCACTTTTCCGGAAGTCAGCATCTCGCTACGGGCGATTTCAGCGCCGTTAAGGCGGCCGCCGATAATGACTTTTACCCCTAATGCCCCGGCCCGTTCCACCCGGGAAATCGCCTGCTTCATCACGCGCCGGAAGGGCATGCGTTTTTCCAGGTCAAGGATCATCGCCTGGACCACGATCTGCGCGCATAAATTCGGCCTGTCGACCTCCATAATATTTATATTGATTTCGCCTAAACGGTAATGCTTAAGATAAAGCCGGTGGATCTTTCTTTTTAAATCATCCACACCGGTGCCTCCCCGGCCGATAATCAAACCCGGTTTTGCCGTATGGACCGCGATCGTGATTTTATTCGAATTGCGCTCGATTTCGACTTTCTTCACGCCGGCTTCTTTAAAGTTATTGGTCAAGTAGCGCCTCAGTTTTACGTCATCCTCCAGATTCTTTTTATAAACCTTGCCCACGCCGAACCATTTGGACGGCCAGTCCTTGCTTACGGTAATGCGCATTATTCTCGGATTGATTTTTTTTCCCATAGTTACAATCGAATTTAATTCTAATTATATGCGAATTAATTGCGAATTCGAAACTAATTCGCATATAATTCGTAAATATTTTGAATGATTAACCGCTTTTACGCCTGAAAATCTTTCCTGAAAACCCTTTACGGCTTCCGCCTTCGATCTTCGTGTGTTTGCCCTTGCCTTCCTGCCTGGGGTCATGGATCTCTTTCCCCTTATCATCCTTTATATCATCCGGTTTGACATCGCCCTTGCGCGCCCCTTTAGCGCTTTTCACTCTTACGCCCTCATCCTCTTTCGGACGTTCCAGGGCCTTAACCGGTGCTTCCAATTTAGTTTTCTTCACCTCTTTTTTCGCGCTCTCCTTGATCTCGGCCAATACCAGATCGATATGGCTGGTCCGCTTGCGGACAGGCGTTGCCCGTCCCTGCGCCCGCGGCATCCAGCGGTGGAACGTGGGGCCCTCGTCGACTTTGATATTTTTAATATATAAATTATCCTCTTTAATCTCATGGTTATGGTCAGCGTTGGCGATCGCGGAACTGATCAGTTTAGCCAGCGGCTTGGCCGCTTTTTTATTGATATGGTTCAGCTGGTCCAAGGCGTTAACGACCGTCAGCCCCCGGACAACATCAACCACCAGCCGGACTTTCCTGGGTGACATTCTGAGATATTTTGCTTTTGCTTTTACTTCCATACTCGGATTCAAATTAAATTTCTAATTTAATGCGAACTATCCGTGTATTCGAACTTAATTCGCACCTAAATTCGTATAATTATGTTCCACGGGCCTGGTTTTTAGCCATCTTTCCCCCATGACCGACAAATTTCCGGGTTGGCGAAAATTCCCCTAATTTATGGCCGACCATATTTTCTTCGATATAAACCGGTAAATGGTCCCTGCCGTTATGGACGCCAATAGTAAAACCTACCATTTCCGGCGTAATCGTGCAAGCCCGGTCCCAGACTTTTATTACGGTCTTGTCGCCCGGCTTCAAATTCTGGATTTTCTTCAATATTTTCGGGTTAACATATGGCCCCTTTTTTAAACTTCTTGACATATTAGGTTAGTTACTTAGTTACTTAGTCGCTTAGTTAATTAGGTTAACTGTGTGTTAATTAAAAGGCAATTTACGGATACTATCACTTATACTCGTTGAATAAACGCCTGATTAACTAATTAACTGATCACTAATTAACTATTTACTGCTATCTCCGTTTTTTCTTTCTTCTTTGTATAATAAGTTTATTGCTGGCTTTTTTCTTATCCCGGGTTTTTACCCCCAATGCCGGCTTGCCCCAGGGGGTCTTCGGGTGCTTAAGGCCGATCGACTGCTTGCCTTCGCCGCCTCCATGCGGATGATCGACCGGATTCATGGCCGTCCCCCTGACTGTCGGACGGAATCCGAGATAACGTTTCCGGCCGGCTTTGCCTAGTTTGATGTGGCGTTTTTCCGGATTACTGACCTGTCCGATCGTGCATAAACACTCTTTCTTAACCTGCCTGATCTCGCCCGAGGGCATCTTGATCTGGGCATATTTACCCTCGACTCCCATTACCTGTACTGAATTACCGGCACCGCGCGCGATTTTGGCGCCCTGCCCCGGTTCCAGCTCGATATTGTGTATCTGGACGCCGGCAGGGATAAATTCGATCGGCATAGCATTCCCGCGCTTGATTTCGATCGACTTCATTGCACTCACTACCTCTTCACCGACTTGTAGCCCGACCGGAGCGATCATATAGCGTTTCTCGCCGTCGCTATAATAAAGCAAGGCAATCCGCGCCCCCCGGTTCGGGTCATATTCGATCGTCGCCACCTTGGCCGGCACTTCGTATTTATCGCGCTTATAATCGATTACACGAATATAGCGCTTGGCGCCGCCGCCCCGATGTCTGACCGTAATTTTCCCCTGCGCGTTCCTGCCGCCCGCCCTTTTCTTGATCATAACGAGATTTTTCTCGGGTTTAGTCTTGGTGATATCGAAAAAATCATCAAAGGTCGCCCCTCTTCTTCCCGGTGTAGTTGGTTTTACTTTTTTAATCCCCATATGATAATTTCTGATTTATGATTTAAATTTTCGATCTAATAAATCTGAAATCATAAATCGAAAACCATAAATTTCTATACGCCCTCATAGATATTAATCGTCTTGCCCTGCGGTAAAGTTATAATCGCTTTTTTCCAATCCCTGCGCTTGCCCGTGTGCCGGCCGTATCTTAAGTTTTTTCCTTTCATTTTCACGATATTAACGCTTTTCGGCATAATCCCGTAAATTTCGTTAATCGCTTTCGCAATCTCGATCTTATTGGCTTTCGGCGCCGCTTCGAATACGTATTGGTTCAACATCCCTAAATTCGCCGCTTTTTCGGTTACCAGGGGTTTTATGATTATCCGGTCGGCGTAGCCGAATTTTTTTATCTGTTTTACGCTTTTACCTTCCTTATCCGTCGTTTTTACCGGTGCCTTACCGCTCCCGCTGTACAGGTCTTTCATGCTTTTAGCGGCCGCGCTTTTCTTTACGCCGGTTGTTTTTTCCTTTTCCGTCCCGCCTGTTTTTACCGCGTCATCCTTTTTTACCGCCTGTTCGACGCTGTCGGTTTTCTTTTCGACCGGTTTTTCTTCCGCTTTTTTTTCTTCTTCTGTATTCTTTTTTCTTTTAAACAATGCCATATGCTTAACTGCTGTTATTTCTTATTTCGATCGTGGTTTTTTGTTAATTTTTCAATACACGACTTGGTCAAAAATAAATCACGATACCTCAATAAATTCAAAATGTTGATATTTTCCAGGCGGATCAGCTCCAAGCCCGGTAAATTCCTGCTTGAATATTTCGCCTGGTCATCCGCCCGATCGTTAACCATCAGCACGCTTCGCTTAGCCCCTTTGTCTTTTTGCTCTTTCGCGGTTTTATTCAGCTCCTTTTCCAGTTTCTTCACCATGGCATCGAACTTTTTGGTTTTGAATTCATCGATCTCGAGCTTGTCTAAAACCACCAAACGTTTATGCGCCAGCTTGTCGGACAGTACCATAGACAGGGCTTTTTGTTTCATCTTTTTATTGATCTTTTTCTTGAAATTCCGGTCTTTGCGGGGCCCGAAGGTTACGCCTCCGCCGATCCATATCGGCGAACGGCTCGAACCGTGCCGGGCGCGCCCGGTGCCTTTTTGGCGCCAGGGTTTCCTGCCCCCGCCCCTGACCTCGCTGCGGTCCTTGGTATGGGCCAGCACCTGGCGTTCGTTCGCCATCTGCGTCACCGCCGCCTGGTGGACCAGGGCTTCGTTCACTTCGACGCTAAAAACATTTTCCGGCAAACTAAGCTCACCGACCGTTTCCGCTTTTTGGTTGTATATATTGATCTTAATCGACATAATTTTTTCTTCCTATTTTCAGCGCCTTCAGTTTAATTCAGCGCTTTCAGTGATTATTTTTCAGCGCCCTTAACGCCCTCATCATTCTTCTGCGCCTCCCGTGATCCTTTTTCAGGGTCCTCGACGTCACTCTGCGCGTTCAGCGATACCTTTTCCGCCGCTTCTACCACCACTTCCTCAATATCTTCTTCATCTTTTTCTTTTTTCTTAATTG
>CAZYKS010000085.1:0-4614 GCA_964648375.1 uncultured Gammaproteobacteria bacterium
CTGCCCGGCAACCTGACGATCTGGCAGAATTTATATATTTTCGGGCTTTTATACGGGGTTGCGGACCTGAAAAACCGGATCGCCGCCATCCTCGCGGACTATGACCTGGCGCGGTTTAAGGACCTGAATTCGGGCGTATTGTCATCGGGCGAGCAGAGCCGCATGAACCTGGCCAAGGCGCTTATGAACGAGCCGCGTCTCCTGCTTCTGGACGAACCGACCGCCTCCCTCGACCCCAGTACCTCCGCCTATATCCGGGAACGGATAAAAACTTACGTGCGCGAGCGCCGGGCCGGGGTGCTCTGGACCTCGCATAATATGCAGGAAATCGAACGGGTGTGCGACCGGGTGCTGTTTTTATCGCAGGGCAGGATCCTGTTGGAGGGCAAACCGGGCGAACTGCCGGCCGCGCATAATAAAAAGGACCTGGAAGAATTATTCATCAGCCTGGCCCGGGAGCCTTTAGATCCGGATAAGGATGGTGTTTTATAGTTATTGGTTTTTATACACCCACGAATATACAAATCAGAGTACAAATTTACAAATATACAAATCTACGAATTTTATTTAAATATTTTCGTATATATGTAAATTTGTATTAATATTTGTAAATTCGTGGGTAAATGATCGTAATATTTTCTAATTATTTTAAATGTATGAGCATAAAAAGGATTTACGCCGTTTTCATACGCCAGGCCTACCTGATGAAGAATAATGCCATCAGGCTGTTTTCGTCGTTTATCTGGCTGTTTTTTAATATTTTGCTCTGGGGTTTTATTACCAAATACCTGGGTAGTTTCGGCGGTACCGTCAATTTCGTGACCGTGATCCTGGGCGCGATCATCCTCTGGGAATTCACGACGCGCATCCTCCACGGAATCATGACCGGGTTCCTCGAAGACAGCTGGAGCAGGAATTACATCAATTTTTTCGCCTCTCCCCTGACTATGGGGGAATATCTGTCCGGACTGGTGCTTGCGAGCGTGGCCACGGGCGCGATCGGCTTTTTCCTGATGGCGGGACTGGCGGGCGTGGTCTTCGGCTATAATATTTTCCATCTGGGGCTCTTACTCCTGCCCTTCCTCATGGTTTTATTCATTTTCGGCATGGCGATGGGGATTTTCGTGTCCGCTATTATCTTCCGCTATGGGCCGGCGGCCGAATGGCTGTCCTGGCCGGTTCCGTTCGCGATGTCGATCGTCGCCGGGGTTTATTATCCGGTCTCGGTCCTGCCCGCGGCTTTAGCTTATATCGCCCGGCTGATCCCGCCGGCTTATGTCTTCGACAGCATGCGTTCGCTCCTGAATGGCGGCGGGTTTACCGGTGCGTTATTCGCGAATCTGCTCATAAGCCTGGCCCTGGCCCTCGCTTATCTCGCCCTCAATTATTATTTTTTTTACCGGGTCTATCGCCGCAATCTGGTCAACGGCAATATCGCCAAATATAATGCCGAGAATTATTGATCGGCTGATATTCCGCGGATTCGAAAAAGTGCCCGTCGACCGGACGGGCACTTTTATAATCGGTAAATTCTGCTATAATAAAAAATGATATCGATCCGATTATTTCAGATAAATTAAAGAGCCACAATCGGTTCTGTGGCTCCAGATAACAGGTTATAGGTTACTATGAATGATCAGCTAATGATTTGCCTATCCAGGATGACAATAATCGGATAGGTCGCGGCAGCGGTTAGGGAGTGTATCCGATATCGGTATCCTGGCATAGGCCCGGCCAAATCCGAACTCATTGGTTACGGTTAAGCCGCCGCATTCCCGTTTTAATATGGATATTGCCCGCTGGAGGCGGTCCTTGAAATTTATAATGTGCATCGCTATTTTTAACATGATATGGTTCCTTTTGGATTGATATTTTCAATTATATTTTTTTAAATCGCAGTTGTTATAACTGAATAACATAATATTAATCTATTATTATTAATATTCAATTAAAAAATAATTATAAAAATATAAATATTTATCATATTCCCTGCCTGATTCTGGGGCCGCAGCCCCCTTATTAACAGCAGAGGATAAAATCGATTTAATTGTGATTCAGTCCGATTTGGCTGGTATTAGGCATCGCCTGCCTTCAGCCTCTTTACCACGATGGCCAGGGTATCGGCCAGCTCGTCCGCGTAACGCTCGATGATCGTATTGGGTACGCGGAAAGTATAAGCGTTGATGCGGCAGGAAGCGCAATCGCGCCTGAGGTCGCTTAGGATCTGGGCGGCATCGAGGAAATGCTGGCTGCCATCCACCTCAATATTGAGCTTGGCGGCCGGGATGAAGAGATCGACGTGCTTGGCCCCGTCCCAGTGTTCGAGCCGGGCCTTGATCTTCCGTTCGCCTAAGAGCCGTCTGAGTTTTACGGCCTGCCGCGTAATTTTATGCTTACGCAAATGCCGGGCGGTTAACAGGACAGCGATAATAAATAACGCTCCGGCCCAATACAGGAGAAACATAGTTTTTGAAAATTTATTTCTTATTTCTATATTAATATTATATAATAAAAAAATTATAAATTAATTAATTTAATTATCGCCTTAATATGAAATACCAGGCCATCTTCCATGTCCACCACAGTATCGTACCGTTATTCGATTCCGATAATAACAGGCTTAAAAAAAATATCAGAAAATATGTCGCCTTCTTAAAATATAACGATATCACAGTCGCTGATTTTACCTGGCACAGCCATCTCTATAGCGATAACCATAAGCTGCCCGATACGGAGATCTCTTATCTGCGGCAGAACCTGCATCCGCTCGAAATGTATAAACTGGTAAAAGCGGAAGCGGGGAAAGAGGGAATTACCGTCATACCTACCCTGGAAGTGACCTGTATCATCGATAATGATAAAAATAAGCAGGCGCATTTTTTGGTAATGCACGAGAACGCGGAGATGATTTTCGCTAGCGAACTTATGCACGCCCGGTATTTCCCGATCGAACGATTTTTCGATCACGTGCCGGAAGATGCTTTAGTAGTTATCGCCCATCCCTGGCGCTTCGGTAACGGCCTCGCCTATTTTATGGGCGCGGACGCCGCTAACCGCATCATCGCCGACTACGGGGCCCTGGCCGAATATAACGCCTGGATTTATCCCTGGCGCTATCTGAGCGACCGGTTGGCGCGGTTCCTGCCGCTCCTGAAAAAATGGCCGCTGTTCGAAAATTTTCGATTGCTCGCGCACAAGAACTTCGATTTAACTGATCTTAAAGGTTTTATGCCCTTTTACGGCATGGATATCCATGCCCGCCATCTCCTGCCGGGCAGATTCGGCCGGATCGAGCTCGAGATCGACGGCCCGGCCACTCCACGCTCGGTAATAACCGGCTTGCGCCAGGGCCGGGCAACTTTCGCGGCTCCGGAGAAAATCGATTTTTTCCACGGCCTGGCCTGGGCCGCGCGGGAGCTGGCGACCGCGGTCGTGGACGAGGTCATACCGGAAATTCTGATTAACCGCCGGGAAGCACGGGCCGCGAGCGGAGTTTCCCGGAAATTGCCGGCGCGCAAGCTGCTGTCAATGGCCGCCATCGAAGCCGAAAATGACGATGACCGCGACCACCGTCTATAAATTTAACGGTTAGGCTGGCCGGTATAGCAGGGCGATTACATCGGTAAAATTTCCGACTATCGTTGCCTCGGGTGGCAATTTTAGTGAATCTATGCTAAAATACGGTTATATCCCGGTATTATTACAAATCTATGGATAATAACCTTAATAAAACCAAGCAGCCTAATACGACCGAAGCAAAACCGCTGTCTAAAAATACCCTGATTATGCTGGTGTGGTGCCTGGCTCTGGCTTTATTCTGGGTGGCGTTCCTCTGGGGATTTTGGAAAAACGGCGTTTATGCCCTGGGCCTGAACGCTTTTATTTTTTTCGCTTTTACCCTGGGGCTGTTTGTCTGGATCCTGTATTATAAGCGCTGGCATAGCGGCCATGATTTATTCTGGATAATCCCGCTCGCCTTAATCGCTTTAAGCTACCTCATATATGACAATCCGTTTTTAAAGACCGTTAATATGCTCGTATATCCGGTTCTGGGCGCGGTTTTCATCAATTACGGCTTCTTGAAGGATAAGGAAAAGCGGCACTGGGACCTGAACCTGGTATCCCGCGGACTGGGCCGGATATTTTCTTTTTTAGGAAAGCTTGCTGAAGCGGTCAATACCTATATTGACGCCCTGGTTCCGAAAAGCCGGCGCGGCCGGGGCACGGGCCGAAAGATCGTTCTCGGAGTAGGATTATTCCTGATTATCGCCGTTACGATAATAATCCCGTTGCTCACGTCGGCCGATCCCGTGTTCGGCCAAAAAATCGATGTAATTTACGGCCTGGTCAAAGATTTCATTTCAGTCACTATCGTCTATAAATGCGTGGTGTTCCTGGTGATCGCGGTGGTTTTATTCGCCTGCGCCCTGGCCTGGGGCCGGCGCTACGATTATACGGAAAAGGAAGAATCGGCTAAGAAGATCGACGCGATCGTTTCCGGTATCGTCCTCGGCGGGATCCTGGCGATTTATCTTTTATTTTTATGGGTACAGGTCCAGAGGCTCTGGGTCGGCAGCCTGCCGTTCGAATTCAGGGAGACCGAAGCCCTGGTTA
>CAZYKS010000086.1:0-4580 GCA_964648375.1 uncultured Gammaproteobacteria bacterium
AATATTTACATCCTCGGCGCTAGTCGAGTTATTGATAGTAAATTCGGAAATGATAACATTGGTTTCACCAACCTTATTAGTGCGGGTAGTGTTAGTACCGGTGACTACAACAGTAGCCGCGTTAACCGCGGAATAGGCCATAGTGTTACCGGCAATCGGGAACGAACCGCTGACTACCGCGCCGTTTGTGGTAACCGCGCTGGCAGAAGTCAGTTCGAAATAATGATTACCGGTTAAGCCGGTACCGTTAGCGTTCATCTTTAAGGTAACAGCTTTAGTGGTCCCGGCCGGAACTTTCATATTTACCGCACTGAAATTAATGGTATTATCGCTGGTATTTACCGAACGAATAGTGGTCAAGCGAGTGTCGCCATTAAAAAGGTAGCCACCGCTGAAATCGCTTGCAGAACCTGCACCGGCGCGGACAAACGTCAAATTCTTTACGGTGACGTCACCGTCGCTGGAAGCAGTGAAATTAACTGTTACCCACGGTACTAATGTGGAATTTGAAGGGACATTTCTGCTAGCCGGCGTGTCGCCCGAAAGCGATACGGTCAGGCCTGAGCCTGCACCGGCAGCGCCGCCTGCGCCCGAAGAGGTGTCGGTCAGCGTTGATTCAGCACCGTCAATGTCGTTACCCAGAGTCGGCAGGGTGAAACCTGTCGGAGCGGTTAAGACATTGTCGAACATGAAGCGGTTAGCCGTGAAAGCGGCTTCGCTCGTGATCTTGCTGGCAGTACCGTCCGCATTCTGATAATAAACATCAGGGGCGTCAGCCAGTTTGAATAATGAACCCGCAGGATACATGTCGGAGCTTACCTCTCCGCTCTCTACCGTATAGTTGGTAAAAAACGAATCCGGTACGTCAACGACGCGTTTGGCCCACATGTCGCCATAAAGCGCCATCGCGACCTCTTCGCTCGGAACCCACATGAGGTTTCCCCCCGGTTCCACAGCGTATACCTTCGGGTCTGTGGTTATTTTGACTAAGTCAGTTCCCGGTCTGATAGTGACATTCTTGCCGAGCGGATAGGATTCCAGTTCCGACTGCGGAATGGTTACTACGCCCGAGAAATCACTGTACCAGGAAAAGTATGTTTCTTCATTAGGGAAAACGTATCTTTTGCCGTCACCAGCGAGATAATAAACGCTTGACAGGCCGTCCATCTTAATCAGGTCGCCGGCTGAAGCCGCCGCGTTGACCTGGGGAGCCGCGATAACGCTCATGGACAGGACCGTCGAAATCATGATGGTGATGACAAAAATCTTTTTGAATCTTTCCATAGATTAGATTTCCTATTAAACGCTCTTTAATACTAATGCTTAGTTTTAAGCAAATCAACCGGAATCCCGCTTCCTCCCCCACACCTATTAACCTAATTATTAAATATAGGCTGATGGTGGGAGTGGCATGGGACCCCCCTGACACCCTGATTATTAAAATTAATAGGTGTGGGGGGGAGTTTACCCCGCTAAATCCAGCCAGGCGGCAGCCGAAGCTATCCAGCCGGACTGTGCTAAGCTATCTAACGAGGTGAAGCTTGTTGATTTGCTTAGTTGGCTCCCCTTATAAAAGGGGCGGCCGAAAAAGCACATAATTCTTAAAAAGCGTATTTAGTTTATAGTATGCGGGCAAAACGCCTAGGCCATAGGCTCGACCATTTACTGTTCCGCCCTGGGAGTTGACAACAACGTGGTTATTGACAGCTCCCAAATAATAATTGTTAAAGCGGGTGTCCCCACCCGCGACTAATCAACGCACTGGCCGTCTATTCCTCGCCCCGGTGCGACCGGGGCTCGAACGAACGGTATTGTTAATAATATTATACGAACAAACGATATTTATGTTACTTAATTTATCCTTCAATCAATGCCGTCCTAAGTAACTAATTAACTAAGTAACTAATTAACTAACTCGCTGGTAGTCGCCGCTTCCTCCGCCCCCATCACCTCCCCGTTATCGTCCGCCTGCTGGTCGACCGAAGAAGTGGCGCTATCCTCCGCGCCTTTGACTTCGCCGCTGTCCTGGCCAGCCGCCTGTCCGCCATTATCGATCAGGTCGTTAACCTGCTCGAGCTTACTGAGTGTCCCGTCGATATCCTGTTTAGTGAATAATTCTTTCGCTTCCTCGAGGATTTTCTGCGGATCACCGGACGTACTTTCGGCTTGTTCCGAAACTACGGCATCACTGCCGGTAGCGCTGGCATTATCACTGTCGCCGGTCACCTGCTCGGAAGTATCGGTAGCGATCGTCTCCGGGGTTTCGGTCGCGGGTTCCGGGCTGGTGTTGCCGCCCCCGGAAACCTCGATCCCCTTTTCTTCCCGGCCCAGATCGGCGCTGAATACCCGCGAATCCTCCGCCGGCGGGGTAGTGGTCGCTTCTTCATTATCCGCCTTATCCCCTGCCAGCGTTTCCGCTGCCGGAGCCGGCGTCTCGGTTTTCACGATTTTCGTGATCCGCGACTTGGCCGAGTCGATCTCGTTATTGAAATTTTGGGTCAGTTTGTCGACGGTTTCCTGCTTATTCTTTTGGTCCGGTTCCTGCGATAATACCTGCGCCAGCTCCTTAGCCCGGTTTTCGGCGAATTCGAGGGTCAGCTTGGTCTTGGCGGTTTCGCCGAAAGTCAGGGCGAACTGGGTCTGTTCGCTCAATCTTTTCGCGATATATAAAGAATCCCCGGGCACGGCGTTCGAGGACGCCATGATGCCGGCGATTCCGCTGCCGAACACGATCAATAGAATTAAAAAAACCACCGTAACCGGCTGCGCGGTAAACCGGCGCAATTGGTACGGCAGTAAATTAAAAGCCACCTTGAAACCACTGACCTTGCGGCCACTGGCGGCGCCGCTGATCTGCGCCATTAAAATTTCCTTATTCCGGCTTTTCCATTCATTCCCCGGCACGATGCTTTCCAGGCGTTTTAATTGTTTGATTATATCCTGTTCGCGCATAAATAAATGTATTTTATCGCTCGTGTTCTTCTATGAGTTCTTTTAAGGCTTTCAGCGCCCGGTAAGAGATTACCCGCACATTGCCTTTGCTTTTTTCGAGGATATCCGCGATTTCGTTCACGGATAATTCCTGCACATATCTTAAAACGATTATCTCGCGGTATTCTTCTTTCAGCTCTGACAGCTTTCCTTCGATCATGCTCATATCGGACGCGATTTCCGCCTGTTTATGGGGGTCCTGCTGGTGGTCTTTGGGGTTTTCAATGGTTTCGATGGAAACACTGCCTTTATTGCCGTTCTTGCGGTAATGGTCGATAACGGCATTGCGGGCCACGCGGTAAAAAAGCGGTTTCAGGCTCTTGAATTCTTCCTTGGTCTGTTTGCCTTTCTCATTCAGATAATTCCAGGTTTTCAAAAAAATCGCCGAGGTAATATCTTCCGCTTCTTCTTTATTGCCGACTTTGAAATACACGAAACGATATATCTGGTCGACATATTTATCGTATGCATGGGCAAAGGCTTTATGGTCCTGTTCTTTTAGCCGGGAAAATAAGATTTTTTCGTTAAGATCGGGCATTAAGTCTTTCTAATTAATACGTAATAATATATTAAGCGTTACATTGCTAAATTTAATCTTAAATAAACCGCAATTAGTATTATACAAAGGTAAAATCATTGATTTAATAATGATAAAACATAAATATGTCAAATTTCCGAAAACAAAAGTCAGCAGATAAATCATACTGCTTTTTCGCTAAAATTAAAAAATTTTTAGAAAAAAATCTAAATTGATAGCGGGATTCCATTAATTTTATATTAACCGGGTAAAGGCTAATAACTAAACATTATCATAAATTAAGTAAGCAGTAAACAGTAAGCAGACGGCAGAAAATATCTGGCGACAGGAGACGCTTAAAAGATGTAATAAAATCAGAACCGATTGAATGTTTTCGGAAATATCACTTTATTCGTTATATTATAATAACAATAATTCCGCCGTCTGTTTTCTGCTTTCTTAATTAAAAACATATTTACAAAAATAAATTAGCAGTAAAAAAATCAAAATAACTGCTTGCTTTTGACATTAATTTATGCAACAATATTTATGTGCAGGAAAATATGGACAAAAAAATATTTTAATACAAATTATTTATATTATAAGTATACTATAATTTATACTAAAAATAATAAAATTAATAATATTAAATAAATAATTTATTTAAGTATACAATTTCGTAGACTTAATTTACTAAAATTCTCTATTCTCTTTTAATTTTTAGCACCAGTATTTATCCATATTTCCCGTTTGTGTTCATTTTCACCGCTGTAATTGAATTATCGGTATAACTATCAATTAATTGTTTTAATAGTTAAATTTCTTCCATGGACTCCAAAAATAACAAAATAAAAAAAGCGGTATTAAACCCGATTTGGCTGTCTGTATCTGAATCGGCTAAGCTTGGCGGAGTCCAGCAAAAAACCATCAGAAGGGCGATTAAAACCAAAAAAATCAAGTATAAAATCGTTAACAACCGCTATCAGATAGATTTAGCTTCAATGGTTAATTATATGTATACCAGCACTAAGCTAAAAAATAAGATAAAATTTAACGGGATCGGGCAATATAT
>CAZYKS010000087.1:0-4513 GCA_964648375.1 uncultured Gammaproteobacteria bacterium
GGCCTTTATCCAGTATGTGCGCCAGTTCAACCAGCCCATCATCCAGACCGCCAATATCGCCAATATCCTGCAATCGACCGCGGCTGCGGCCGAGCGGGTATTCGAATTCCTCGATGAACCCGACGAGATCGCCGAAAGCCGCGACCCGGTTACCCTGCCGGCGGTTAAGGGCAAGGTCGAATTCGCCGACGTGTCATTCGGCTACGTCCCGGATAAGCCGGTTATCAAACACCTGACGGCCACGGTCCAGCCGGGCCAGCGCATCGCTATCGTCGGCCCCACCGGCGCCGGCAAGACCACGATCGTTAACCTCCTGATGCGCTTCTATGACGTCAAAGCGGGCGCGATTCGCGTCGACGGGGTCGATATCCGCGAGATGAAGCGCTCCGACCTGAGGCGGATGTTCGGGATGGTATTGCAGGACACCTGGCTCTTTAACGGCACCATCCGGGAAAATATTTCCTACGGCAAACCGGATGCGAGCGAAGCCGAGGTAACGGCAGCCGCCCAGACCGCCTGCGCCGATGGAATTATTCGCACATTACCCGGAGGCTACGACATGGTGCTAAATGAAGAGGCGGACAATGTCTCGCAGGGCGAGAAGCAGCTGATCACTATCGCCCGGGCCATGCTTTCCGACCCTCCGATCCTGATCCTTGATGAAGCCACCAGCTCGGTCGATACCCGCACCGAGATCCTGATCCAGGAGGCGATGGACAAACTCATGAAAAACCGCACCAGCTTCGTGATCGCCCACCGCCTGTCGACCATTAAGAATGCCGACTTGATCCTCGTTATGCAGGACGGCCGCCTGGTCGAACAGGGCAAGCACAAAGAACTCCTGGCTAAAAAGGGCTTTTACGCGTCGATGTACATGAGCCAATTCACGGCCGCCCCGGCCTACGCCGAATCGACCTAAAACATAATCGCATTACCTTTTAAAATAATAAAACACCCCGGACTAGGTTGCCCGGAGTGTTTTATATTTACGAAATATTGCAATAAAAAATCAGTTGCTGATCTGGAAATATTTATCGGTCCCGTTCACGCCCGTGGTCGCACCTGCGAGCACGCCTTTGCCGCCCCTGGGGGTGGGCGCGCTCAGGGCCGGCAGGGTTACGGCCGCGCCGGGGTTTTCCAGGTTAGCGTATAAAACGCAGTTACTGGCGCTGTCCAGGATATAAGTATAATTAGATATCCCTGCTGTGCCGGTCTTCGGGTCGCGGATATTCGCGGGAATACTACCGGCATATTGCGGGTATTTCGCCTTCATCTCGGCCAGGAGGTCGTTTAAGTCATACTCCCCCGGCCCGCCGTCCGGAACGATACAGCCGAAACTCAAATAGCGTCCGAGCTGGTCAAGGTCGTTCAGGCGCTTGGCGTCCCGCGCCTTGGCCGTGGTCCCGCCCAGGTACACGAATACGACCGTAGCCAAGAGGGCGATAATAGCGATCACGGCCAGGAGCTCGATCAGGGTAAAGCCGCTTTTGTCATTATCCTTATTTTTTCCATCCTGGCGCGCACCCATAATCAGCGTCCCGGCCAGGAGAAAAATAACGATTATACCCGCTAAGATCATTACCATAAAATTCGGCTTAATATTATCGATTGGCTCAGATCACGCCCCGTTCTATAAGTTCGAAAAAGCAACGGGCGCAGGCCTTAACGTCGGCTAAGGCGTCATGGGCGCCCTCGAATCCCTCGTTAAACAGCCGGTAATGCAATTCGACCAGCTTCGGCCATTTATAGCCGTAGCCGTTGTCGATCGCGCAAAAATCAGTCGCGCTTGTCATCGTACAGATTTTCGGCCGCTCGAAAAGCCTGTGCGCGCGGTTTTTCCTCAGTAATTCCGCCCCCATGATCTTCTCATCAAAACTCATATTATGGGCGACGATTATTTTCGCTTCATCCACCGCCCGGATAAAACCGTCCAGCGCCGCGCTTAACCCGACGCCCTCAACCAGCGCCCGTTCGGTCGTAATCCCGTGCACGGCGGCCGCGGCAGCGGGAATATCGAAGCCCTCCGGACGGATAATCGCGCTCGCGCCTTTAACTTCCCGGCCGTTTCCGTCCGTTAATAGCCAGGCCAGCTGCACCAGGCGCGGCCAATTATCGAGGTCTTCCTGGGGTGAGCGCCAATTGCGCGGCAAGCCGGTGGTTTCGGTATCGAAAAATAAAAACATCTTGGTAAAAATGACAATTTTTATTATTTAAGTACTTATGCGTTTGAATATTATTAGGCTTTTTAAATACGGGGCATCTTCAACTTCCGACATGATTACCCAAGAATTTGCAAATCTTAATACAAATTTACAAATTCCTGAAAGACATATTTAAGCGAACATCCCTAAATTTGTATTTGATGTGTAGATTTGTGGGTATCCGAATTTTATTAAGAATAAGTTTAATGGTCGAATCGCATAAGTCCTGTATTTACTGATTCTTCCGCATATACCTCGGATTTTTCTCCCATACCCGGTCGATATAGATCCAGCGCCACCAATAACGCCCCAGAAAAAACCCGCCGACAGCGCCGATCAGAACCAGTCCGGCCTGGAACCAGGGCGGCAGGGCGCAGCCGTGATAAAATGTAACACTAATCCCCCGGTCGCGCGCCCAGCTCAAATATCCGATCTCGATTAAAGCGTGCGCGATCAGGCTGAGCAGCAGGCCGAGGATGGTCGCGGCCATAAGATACACGGCCTGTTTAAGTTTAGTCGGTTTACCCGGAGCCTTAAAAAACATATATTTATTCGTTTAAAAATATAATGCTGTAATATATTTGATATTATATCAAAAATCGCCCATTTGGGCGATTATTATAAAAGTATAAAATAAATTCATATTCTCTCCAGCTGATACCCCCTCGTCCCCAGTCCGATCATCTCGCCATGGTTTAGCTGCCCTTCCCCGTCATGCGCCTTGAACTGCGGGTATTGTTCGGTCACCAGGTCGAACGAGGCCTGGTCGATCGCGATTGGGTCGCCCGAAGCCAGCACTCCGATATCGTCGGTCAGCCGCGCCTGCTTAGCGCCCATGCAGTCGCACTGGGGTACGATATTAATGAGAAAATTCACGTAAAAACACTGCCGGCCGGTAACGGCGGCCAGGGCGTACTCGGCCAGGCGCGCCTGGAACTCTTCAGTAGAGAGACTGCCGAAGGGGATGTGGATCGCCTCGACCGGACAGACCGAGATGCATTTCGAGCAGGAGATGCATATTTCCTGGTCGATAACGGCCTTAGAGTTGTCGCCGAACGCTATTGCGTTCACCGGGCAATTCGCGATACAGGTCCCACAGGCGGTGCAGATGCCCGGATCGACCTGGTGCTTAACTCCCGCGTGCATGGCAAGCTTGCCCCGGCGGCTGGCCAGGCCCATGGCCAGATTCTTGACCGCGCCCCCGAAGCCGGCAATGCCGTGGCCTTTAAAATGTGAGGAAACGAGGAGTGAATTATAGTCGGCGAGATGTGCGCCTAAATAGCAGGTTTTCTTTAGGTCCGGAAGCTCGACTGCGTGATTATCGTCCCCGACTGCGCCGTCTAAAATATCGATTTCCGCGAAGTTAAAGCCGTGTTCCCGGGCCAGTTCGATATGGCTTCGGGCCTCTGAGCGCGGGCCGCGGTACAGGACGGAAGTTTCGATTAAATTCGGATAACCGAAGAGTCCTGAAATCTTTTTTACGTATTCGGCCGGTACGAAGGCGTCATTGCCTTTTTCCCCGAAATGGCATTTCAGGCCTAAGGTACCCTTAAACTCCGGCGCCAGGTCCTTGATATTTTCGAGCTGATCGAGTTTTAAAAAATAAACTTTAGCCTTATTACTCATAATTTTATATTATTTATCGCTTGTCCTCCCCGGTTCTAGCCCGGGCCAGTTCGTCAATAACCGCTTTATATTTTTTATGGATAATCGTGCGGTCGAATTCCCTGTCCTCCTTAAGCATACGAAAAACTAACTATAATAATCCAATCCAGCCTCCTCTAGAGGCGGTCAAGTGCTGTGTGGCAGGGCTTAAGTCTTATGGCCTTCGTTCTTAACGAAATTATTCAGCTCCCTCAGGGTGCTCATCATCTGCGCCGGGAAGATAATCGTCGAATTCTTTTCGACGCTGATCTCCGCCATGGTCTGCAAGTTCCTTAGCTGCAGAGCGATCGGATGGGCGGCGATGACATCGCCGGCTTCGCCCAGCTTCTTGCTCGCCAGGAGCTCCCCTTCGGCGGCGATGATCTTCGCGCGCTTTTCGCGCTCGGCCTCGGCCTGCTTAGCCATGGCCCGCTGCATATTTTCCGGCAGTTCGATATCCTTAATCTCGACGACCGACACGACTACGCCCCAGGGTTCGGTATGGTCGTCGAGCACCGTCCTGATCTCTTTATTGATCTTGTCGCGTTCGGACAGGACTTCGTCGAGCTGGAAGCGTCCGATGATGTTGCGGACGGTCGTCTGGGCGATCTGGTCGATCGCGTTCATGACGCTGGCGATCGCGACGATGCTCTTGACCGGATCGACGA
>CAZYKS010000088.1:0-4469 GCA_964648375.1 uncultured Gammaproteobacteria bacterium
TCGCTTTGTTGGCATTATTGCTATTGATACCTTGCGGGTTGAAAATAGCGAACGCTAAAGAAGGCACCAACGTGACTACGAACAGCAGTTTTCAGTTTGCACCGGTATATGACTATTCCGGCCAAGAAAACAACTACGACCATGTACAGCCAGTTTCTTTGTTTAACCAGTCTCCGGTTAATGTTACGACCTTGCCGCCTTATAATGAGAGAGACAATACCTTTAAACCAGCGGCATTAAAGTACCATAAGCTCAGCGTAAAGCAAATGGAAGGCATGCAGGAGAATGTGGATAAAAAATCCATCCACCTAGATTGCTGGGCTAAGGCGAAAACGGCAGTGAAACCAACCGAAATTATCTTTGTTAACCCCCGGAAACCGGATATCGCCAGTCCTTATGTCAATATACTCGCTGAGGGAACGGTTCTTAGTGAACCCAATGCGGGCGAACATTCCCCGATATCGTATATGTGCCTCGAAGCAATGAAAAAAACCAATGCACGATATGCGTATGTGGAATTGAAAGAGGCCCATGTAGCCAGCGGCCAAGGTGAAGGCTGGGGCGCTAGTGGCGGTTTTGGTTCCAACACGAATCCGACCAGCCCTAGTTGGCTTACAGTCCTTATGGGTGTAGCCGGTTTAAATAAAGGGTCAACCCTTTCGGCAATTTTGAATCGGTACGACGTGAAAATTTCCTTTTATGACATCGACCCGCGTTTCTTTAATGAAGATAATACCAATCCCTTGTTGGATAGGCTGAAAAGTTCGTTCAATTTCACCGACAAGAACATGCCGGTACTGATCTATCCGTATAATAAAGCGGTTTTATATGATTCGGTGCCGGGAGTGCCTTTCGCGGTCAACCAGTTTTATAAGCTCGAGCAAGCGGCGGCTGCGATCAACAATCTTAAACCGAAGCTGATCGAAACGGATAAAACCGGTAAGCAAACCGCTATACGCCG
Source organism: uncultured Gammaproteobacteria bacterium (assembly GCA_964648375.1). Taxonomy (GTDB): domain Bacteria; phylum Patescibacteriota; class Patescibacteriia; order Patescibacteriales; family UM-FILTER-48-10; genus CAZYKS01. The sequence goes on from CAZYKS010000088.1 coordinate 962, forward strand.
TTTCTACGTTACTGCCAACCGTTCTAAGGAAGGAACCGACGCTTATAACGCTGCCCTGGGCGATAAAACCGCTCTTTATACGCGAAATGAGCTTGGAAAAATTTTGCACCAGAAATATAAATGGTCTGCGGTTGAAATCAACTCGGTAATAATTCCGGCAACTACGGGTGAACATCTTGAATTTTCACCCAAGCTGGAAGATAATCGATTAGTTTGGTTCATGGTCGGGACCGATTTACAGAACATCCAGATGATTATTGCTGGAATGAAGTAAGGGAAGGGAGGAAAATATGAAACAATATTGTTTTATAATCATATCAGTATCAGCGTTATTCCTGCTTGGGGGCTGTGCTACTTTCAACAGCAAGACTAACAGTCTGCTTGAGCGAAGCATCAACCAGCAGCAGAAAATGAACCAAAAACTTGACCGATTTATGTCAGGACAACCGGTTCTGAAGGCGAAACATTCGGATGGCATATTTAAGCCAGTAGTGCGCGACGTGCCGGACAGCGTTTACGACCAACCGCTAAATAATGCCGAAGATTATCCTACGCCGTTGCAAACGGCAAAAACCAACCCCGCTCCACCGGTAAAAGGCAAGGTTAAATCTTCCGATAAGGCCAAACCGCAGACAATAAAAAAGGCGGAAAACCAAAACCTTGAAAGCCGGGTGCGGAAACTTGAACAGGGGCTTGAAAATATGCAAGAGCAGCAGGACGAATATGCCGGCTATCTGCTTCAGAAGATAGATAAAGGCAACTCGGTCCCGGCGATCTATATCGGCCCCTTCGCCGCAGGCAAAACCGCGATGACGAAAGATATGGTAAAAAATACCGATATTTTTCTGGCCATTTTAACGAAAGTGGTTAAAAACAAACCGGGAGAATACGAACTTAATATTACCGCCTACGCCGATGAACGCGGACCAAAGGCGAAAAACCAGGCTCTTTCCAATAAACGAGCGGTCGAATTTAATAAATATCTCTCTGAAAAATTGACTGCCGCCAAACTGACAACGGTCAAGATCGTCTCAGCCAAAGGCGGAGGAGAACTCAAATTGAGATATAGTGAAAAAAACAACCGCTGTGTGCAAATCGATGTTAAAAAAATTTCGTAACATAGATAAGCACCAATTCTAAAAACCCCGTAATGCATTTTGTTACGGGGTTTTCTTAATCTAAAAATTAATCTTATTTTATTATATTCCTACCGGTTAAATAGATGCCATCCGTGTTTTCACTACTCCTGGTTAAATATATATCTTCCGTCGTATCGACTTTATTAGTGATGTTATCCCTGAAGCCATATATTTTTTCCATTAAAACTTTAAGCTGTTCTCCCTTTCCATCATTCCCGGTTTTTATCGCTTCAACTGCATTCATGATTTTCCCCTGTTCAGCAGTAGGAAAACTGTTTCCTGAATTATGTCTGTAAAAACGTGCAAAATATTTTAAAAATTCATTCGAAGATTTGCTTTCCTTAATCAAGGACACCAATTTGGCTTTTTCTTCATTAAAAGACAACCTCCCTCTACCGCCGATAATTTCGTTCATTTTATCCCGAAACACGTTCGGCACTCCTTCAATCGGTTTATGCAATACTTCGATCACTCCCGCATGCGATAACTTGCTGCTATCGACCAATCCCGGAATATCGCTTACATCCATTTCGGTTTTGTGCAATGCCATCTGATTAGTGTATAATTTATTTTCCATTTTGAATATATAATCCCCCAATGTCTGATGTTTAGCTGGCGGGGTTCCGATTATCTTTTCGGCGTCTTTGGCGAGATTATATATTTCCTGGTTATCCTTTCCGTCTACCGATCCGAATTTACCGTTTAAAACGTCCTGGGCGTCTAAATTCTTTATCGGTTCAAGATATTCGGCATGTTCCGACCCTAAGATATGCAGCATCCTGTCATCGGCTTGCTGATGAAGCAATTGGTCGATATTGGTGCCGGTTTGTGTATGACCCAGATGTTGTGTTAAAGAACCAGTAATTTCGTTCTCTGCCACCTTGCCTTCGATTATTTTCTGGTACATCTCGCTCGTACGGGGAGCGTTGGGATTATGCTGGAAATAATTGTGTAGTTTTTCATTATGGTCCACGATATTATGGATTTGTTCGGAATTAAGGCCGGTGGTTAAACCGCCTTTATCATGAAAAGTATTATTGAATGCGTCCTCCCATTTTATTCCCTGTAGCTGTTTTACGCTTAATTTATCGAAATTAACCCCTTTATCCAACCCGTACTCGGTTGGATTTTTTATAATCGTATCCTTTATCCGGTCGATATTATATGTCCGCAACGCTTCACTGGTACCATGATCATTGGCTTTCATCGAATCAAAATGTTTAAAAGTTCTTAAATATTTTTCCGCAACACTCCAAATCGAATCGTGCTTATGGATCAAACCTCTGTCCAATCCGGTCTGATTTAAAACTTCGGACGATGTCTGTTTACTGGCCAGCGCTTCAAGCCCGTGTTCTGCCACTGCCAGATGGGGCGGAGTTTTAGCGGGCGGTTTCAGATGCGCCTGAAATTCGGATGACTGCGCATGGGGCGCTGCCGCTTCGGCGGCCGTTATTTTCTCAGACATTTTAGCGGTCGCGCCTGGTTTCGGGTTCTCCACTGCGGCTTTACCGCTAACTTGGGGTTTTCCCGCCGGCGCCGCGGGAACATGATGTTTGACGAAATGGTCTTTGATATATTCTATCGCGCCTTTGGCTATTTCCGGCCCCAACCATGCCCCCAGTATGCCGCCGCCGATTTGGGCGAAAGTTCTGAAAAATTTTCTATCCTCCTCGGTTTTTAATTTTTCTGCATGGGTCGCTTCCAACTGGCCATTGCGGGCACTTAAAAATTCCGTGATTTTACCGGCATTATTTATACTTTTTTGCTCATATTCATCGACCGCTTTCCGCAGTAGCGTGTATTCAACCGGGTCTTCTTTTTTATATTTTTCATCCCTTAGTTGAGCTCGGGCAATATTAACATTTTTTATTGCGGTTTCGGGGTTAATTTCGTTATGTTGTATTCGTTTTAATATTTTAAATCTATCCCACCTCTCGCTTGTAATCATATTCGCTAACACCTCCCCCCCCTTCATGCCGGCATAGCCCATCAGTACTCTCCTTAACCCCGGAATTTCCCTGGCGATCGTCCCGGCCGCTACGAACACAGCGGTCGTGCCGGCTTTTTCCATGACGGTTTTCCCTCCCCTTAAAAATTTATTGCCCAAAAATTTGTCTAAATGGCCGACCAACCGGTCGAATGCCCCCGGGCGTTTCTCCGCCTCCCGTCTTTCGAAAAAATTATTCCTTTCGTCGATTCTATACAACGCCATTGCATTTTTTACATAGTCCTGCTTTTCTTCGTCGCTTTTTCCTGCGAAATTTTCATTTCGGTCTAAATATTCAATTAATTCCTTTGCGCACAAAACCTCTTTTTGTCCCTGCAAATCATGCAAACGGTCTTCGTTCTTGCCCGTTTTTATGAATTCT
>CAZYKS010000089.1:0-1350 GCA_964648375.1 uncultured Gammaproteobacteria bacterium
GAAGCCGGTGTTCTCGTCGATAAAACCGTGTGGCGCTACGACCTTAAGCCGGTCGATAAAAATACGATCGATATGCTTGCGCTCGCATGGGACGCAACTGAGAGCGATGGCCTGTTATTCCTGCAGAGAGAAAAAAAATACGATACCGTTTCCGCGTTTCTGGATAATCTCCCGGACCGCGAACAAATCGCCGTTTATAATTATACGCCGGCGAGCGACTATCTTATTCCCGCTTACGCGAGTTCGTCCGAGACGGAGGCGCTGACGATCGCCCTGCGCGGCTCTTATCAGTTTTATACCTATATCAAGAATGAGGACCTTAATTTCGATTTTGGCCTGGTCGATCTGAATCTTAACCGGGACAGCGACCCGGTCGCAATCAATCTTTACTACAATAACGCGCTGATTGCTTCCCGCCGCCTGGACGACGACGGCATCGCCGAAGAAAGCGGCGTAGCCAGCGACCTGCGGCAGGTAGAAATTAATGAGCCTAACCTGCCCGAAGGCGCTTATAAACTCGAGTTCAAAGCTAATGACGATATCATTACCAAAGAGATCATAACGAAGCAAAGCAAGCTGGCGTTCATTAACAATCTCCGCCTGGCCGACAGCGGCAACGACAACATCGTGCTTTATACCGACAGCAGCGAACTGCACGCTAAAACTACCAACCCGGCGAAACTGCAGACGATTCGGTTTGACGGCGGCGGGCTGGAAATAAAGGAAACCTACCGCCAATATGATGCTTACCCGGATGCTTCCACCACGAAAGTGGTTTTAGCTCAAGACGATGTTTACTTATCGGGGGACGGGGTTTTTAGCTTTAGCCGAAGCGCCTTGATAAACCCTGCTTTTAAGAAAGTTAAAGCTTCGCTGGATATAAACCGTGCCGGAATAAATTATGTCCTGGCCGGCTATATGGTTCCCGCCGATAAGGACGGCTGGAGTATTGCCCGGGCCGGTTTCGACCTTACCGGCGCCTATCGGGAAAACGGCCAGTATAGTTTTATAATTTCCATTCCCGGCCTAAAGGGGGATGATAATATCGATGATTATGTGGAAGTAGGGGAGATCAAGGTCGAATTACAAGGCATTACGCTTTATAATAAAATTAAAGGATTTTTCAGTAATAAGTAATAAGTAATAAGTAATAAGCGGCGGAAGTGAACGGCTTATTACTTATTACTTATGTCTTATTACTTTTATCCGTATTTCAAAGAATTATTTTATGCTCTTTGCGGAGCATTGTTAATATTCATGGTGCTTGAACTAATTCATCCCGGTATTGTTTTGGCTTATATTAACCTGAATTGGGTGTTGATAGCCTGGCTTATAAATTGTATAGTGATA
>CAZYKS010000089.1:1360-4407 GCA_964648375.1 uncultured Gammaproteobacteria bacterium
TGGAATAGATGGAAATAAACGGTAATCAGGCGGCAGTAAGAGTATCGGGAGCACAACCGCTATTCGTTATTGAAACCTATGAATAAGGGCAAATTTATCCGCAATCTTCCCATAATAGTAATAATAATATTGTTTCTTTTGCCATTGCTGGGCAGTAAGGGCGCAATATTTATTGTCATATTAATCGGGTTTATAATTATATTCTTGATACTTAAAAACGTTGTTCCGTCGCTGGACTGGACACGTAAAAACAATATGGCTAAAACCATCGATATCGACAATTTAAAGTCGATCACTAAAATAAAAAAGTCCCTGATTATCGTTTTAGCCGTTATTCTGGGGTTGTGGCTTTTCTTCGCATCGATCGTGGTCGTGGACGCGGGCGAAACCGGGGTGTATTCGCTTTTCGGAAAAGTTAAGGACGCGGAACTGCCTTCCGGGTTCCACCTGGTAATTCCGCTCGCTAAAGTGACGAAGATGAGCATCCGTACGGAAGAATATACCATGAGCATCACCCAGGGCGAAGGCCAGCGCTACGGCTCGGACGCGATCGCGGCGCTGACTAAAGAAGGATTGAATGTCGATCTCGACATGACGGTTCTTTACCGCCTGCAGGAAGATAAAGCCTCGGATGTGTACCGCGAGCTTGGGCTTAATTACGACGAGAAGATCATCCGCCCCACGATCCGGACCGCGATCCGCGATATCATCGCCCAGTATGAAGCGAAAGATATCTATTCGGAAAAGCGCGAAGAAGCGACCAACAAGATCAAAGAGCAGTTGGCTTCCAACCTGGAGACACGCGGCATAACGGTTGAAAATGTTTTGCTTCGCAACGTGGTACTGCCCCCTAATCTGGCTAACGCTATCCAGGAAAAGCTGCAGGCCGAGCAGGAGGCGGAAAAATATGATTTTATCCTGGCGAAAGAAAAAAAAGAAAAAGAACGGAAAGTGATCGAAGCCGAAGGCCAGCGCGATGCCCAGAAGATCATCAATGAAAGCCTGACCACGAACTACCTCTATTACCTTTATGTTAACCAGCTAAAAGACCGCCAGGGCACGATCTACGTACCGACCAGCCCCTCGACCGGTATGCCCTTTTTCAGGGATATTGGAAGCTAAAATTTAATTACTTCTGTTCTTAACCTTAAATTAACATGGTAAATAAAATCGGCAGATTCCTGGTAGGGCAGGGAGGAATAATCGAACATCGGCCGACCGGCAGGATTCTTATCACCTGCCGCAGTCCTAAAAAAGATTTTGCCCCTGGAGTGTGGGACTATCCGTCCGGCCGTTTGCACCAGTTCGAAGATCCGGTGGCAGGAGTCAAGCGCGAAATAAAAGAAGAAACCGGCCTGGACGTCGAAGTGGTCAAGCCCTTGCGGACCCTGCGGTTTTACCGGGGGGAGGAAAAAGAAGAAAACGACCTGGTTTTTATCGCTTATTGGTGCGTGGCCGAATCGGATGAAGTGGTATTGAACGATGAGGCGGATGAATATAAATGGGTAGCACCGGACACAGCGTTGAAGATGGTAGAGCACGAAGGAATAAGGAAAGATATCCTGGCATATATTAAGGAAAAAAATATAATTAAATAATAAAGTAATTAGTAATTGGAAATTTGTAATTTGGCGGGTTTTATCAGGAAATAATCCAAATTTCAAATTACTAATTTCAAATTACATGTTTATGGACTGTATTTTTTGCAAAATTATCAACCAGGACCTGCCCTCGCACATGGTATATGAGGACGACCGGGTGTTCGCGTTCCTGGACATCCTGCCGATCCATCCCGGGCATACCATCGTCGTGCCGAAAGAGCATGCCGCCGACGTCGAGAATGTCAGTCCGGAGGATTTCAGCGTTATGGCCGCGGCGGTCAAGAAAATCGGCAAAGCCATGATGGAGGGCCTCGGAGTTAAGGGGTACAGCGTCCTTCTCGACAACAAGAGCGCCGCTAACCAGCACGTACCCCATACCCATTTCCATGTGGTGCCGCGCGAAGAAGGCGACGGCCTCGGCCGCTGGCCCCAGGGGGGGTACTCTTCCGGGGAAGCGGAGGAAGTGCTGGGGAAGATAGTCGGAAAGTTATAATCAAATTATTCAACAGGAGAGTAATTGGTAATTTTGATTCTACAAAATATACCATCCCAAATTACAAATTTCCAATTACAAATTACATCTATATGGATTGTATTTATTGTAAAATCGTAAAAGGCGAAATGCCGAGCTATAAAGTCTATGAAGACGAAGAATTCGTAGCTTTCCTCGACATTTCACCCGTAAACTACGGTCATGCCCTGGTAATCCCGAAAGAGCATTATACCAACCTCGAAAACCTGCCGGTGGAGATGTTCGCTAAAATGATGGTGGTAGTTAAAGAGATCGGGGCCGCGGTCAAACGGGCGCTGGGCGTGGGCGGATATAACCTGATCCTCAATAACGACGCGGTCGCCGGACAGGTCATTCCCCACATCCATTTCCATATTATTCCCCGGCACCAGGGCGACAATCTCCGGGCCTGGCCCCCGGGCCGCTACGCGGAAGGCGACGCGCCGGAAATCGCGGAAAAGATTAGGGTGGAATTAGAATAATATTTTATTTATATTGAGGGAAAACTTAAAGATTGAATTTTTGCGCTATATTTAATCGAAAGTAATTTGTAATTGGTAATTGGTAATTTGGAAATAATATTACTGCGTTATTAGCAGATATCCAAATTACTAATTACCAATTTCTAATTACATAAATTTTATGCTACCGATTAAAAAAATAGCAAAAAAATTATATATTCCGTTTAACGCTTTGGAATTGCAAGGCAATTATATCGCGAAAGTGAATACCGGCATGGTCAAGAAGAGGAAAAAACGCGGCCGGCTCATTTTGGTAACCGCCATGACCCCGACTAAGGCGGGCGAAGGCAAGACTACGGTCGCGATCGGCATCGCTGACGCTTTGGCGCGCCTGGATAAGCGCACCGCCTTATGCCTGCGGGAGCCGTCCTTAGGGCCGTATTTTTCGGCAAAAGGCGGGGCCTCGGGCGGGGG
>CAZYKS010000090.1:0-4405 GCA_964648375.1 uncultured Gammaproteobacteria bacterium
TTACTGTTTACTGTTTACTGTTTACTGTTTACTGTTTACTGTTTACTGTTTACTGCCACTATTTACTCCCATCTCTATATATAGTATAATATTCTATGTATTTAGTCAATTCTAATCCAATTATTACTTAGCGAAAATTAGCTTATTTTTATGCATAAAATCGCTCAATTGATATCCACACCCGGAAGAAAAAGCGATTCGGTTTGTGATATATATGTGGCCCAGCCGGACACCAATAAGGAGGCGCTGGTGGGTAAATTGTTTATTTTAGCTGAGATTAAAGGAAAGAAATCAGCGGGTTTGAAGCTTCTGAATTTCATTATCAATAACATTAATTTCAACTATTACCAGAACGAAAAAATCTATCTGATCGAAAAGATCTCGACCCTGAAACCGGAGCATATTTTCGAATCCTCCCTGGCTAAGGCTAACGAACAATTCAATGAATTCGTGGCCAGTGAAAAGATCAGGCTCAGTGAAATGGAAATTAACCTGACCGCCGGCATCATCCATGATAACAATATCTATTTTACCAACTCCGGCGGCAATAAAGCCCTGCTCCTGTACCGGAACGAAGAAAAAGGGAAAGACGCTAAAGAGGGCCGGTATAAAATCGCCGATATTACCAAACGGACCGCGGATGACAAGCAGGAAGCCTCGGCAAAGCTTTACCGGTCGGTTATCAGCGGCGCCCTCCCCCAGGGCGGGTATTTTTTGATCGCGAATGAAACCCTGCCGGAATATTTAAGTTCGAAACAGCTCCTGGATATCATCACTACCCTGCCTCCGGCCGGTGCGGCCGAGCAGCTTAAAAACCTGCTCCTGGAGATAAATTCCCTGGTGCCGTTCCTGGGGCTTATAATCAAGAACGTCAGCCGGCGGGAAGCGGAAACGAGACCCGCGGAATTATCCGCCGCCGCCCGCTCCTCTACCCAGGATTCGATCACCGGCCTTAACGTTACCGAGGGCCAAACCGAAAAACTGCTGACCCCGTCGGGCATTATCAGCCTGAAAAAATTCGGTTCCGCCTTAAAGGCGCCCGTTAACCTGTTATCCGGCCGCAAGGCCCCGCGGCCGCAGACACTGGTGCTTAAGGATAAAAGCCTGATCCAAAAGAACATCAATGCCTTTTTCGTGAAAAAAGCGCTCATAAAAATAAGGAACTTCTTTATTCATTTTTTCAATTTTTTATTTTACCTCCTGAAAAACCTTTCCAGCAAAGACGGATTTTTTAAAGTTACCGGCCGCATCGGCCGCTTTTTCCGCGGATTTGTCCGGCGCAGCGGATTATTTTATAAGAGCCTGGGAATAAAAAGCAGGATATTCATGGTAATTTTCCTGGTAGCGGCCGTGCTCCTGGTACAGAATATGTACATCGTCAACTCCAAAAATAAGGAAATCGAGCAAAACAATAAATACAATGAGGCCGTCCAGTTGATCGAACAGAAAGAAAACCAGGCGGAAGCCAACCTGCTTTATTCGAACGATGCCGGGGCGAAAAAACTGTTCGACGAGATCGAAAGCCTGATAAACGGCCTTCCCGGCGAATCGCCGGAGCAGCAGGAAAAAATCGCCCAATTCCAGCAGAAACTGGACTTACAGCTGGAAAAACTGAGAAAGGTAGAACGGGTAGACGCGGAAGAAATCGCCGATATAGCGAAAACCGGTGCTGACGTGAAAATAAGCAATATCACCTTAGCCGCCGGCCAGGATAAGATCTACGCCGCCGATAACGATGCGAAATCGATCTATATTATCGGCCTGAAGGACAAGGTCGTAACGGCCCTGGCGGAAGTCGGCGCTAAGATCAACACCCTGCTCTATCCGGTTGCGCCGGATGACGGCAATATCTACTATTTAAACGGAGATAATATCATCAGCCTCGACACCACCAGCGATGAATCCGCCTATCTGCCGATAAACCTGGCGAGCGGCCCCGAAGCTATCGCGGCGTGCGATATTTACAATTCCCGCTATTACGCTTTAACCCCTTCGAAAAACCAGATCTACCGCTATAACCGCGCGTTGAATTCCTTCGGTACGGGCCAGCCCTGGATCACTGAAGACCTGGACCTAAGCGATGCCGTCAGCTTGTCGATTGACGGGAATATCTACGTGCTGGAAAAGGACGGCCAGGTGCTGAAGCTCTTATCCGGGAAACCGGTCGATTTCAAGCTGGAAACGGTAGATCCGCCTTTAAATGACTGCACCAAGCTGTCGGTCTCCCGCGAAGAGAACTTTCTCTACGTGCTCGAACCGTCCCAAAAGCGCCTGGTGGTATTCGATAAAACCGGACAATTCCTGACCCAGTATACCTCGGACCAATTCGATAATTTATCCGATTTCATCGTCGATGAAGCGAATAAAACGATCTACGTATTGAACGGCGACAAAGTGTATTCTTTTAAAGGAACGCATTTCGAATAATCAGACGGCAATAAGCAGACGGTAGTAAGCAATAGCTATGTTGTCATTCTGAGTGAAGTGAAACGAAGCGAAGAATCCCGATGCACGTTGCCACTAATCTCGGGATCATTCGGTCCCCCGACTTTCGTCGGGGTCCCTCAGGATGACATTCTGCTGTTTGTTTACTGTTTTTGCTAAAAACGTTAAAATATAAAAAAGCGGGGCATCTACTTGCCCCGCTTTTCATATTAAAGTCTGGAAATTTATTTCAATGTCACTTTCGCACCCGCTTCTTCCAGTTTTTTCTTGATTGTTTCCGCCTCGTCTTTCTTTACGCCTTCTTTAACCATCTTCGGCGCGCCGTCGACCAGGTCTTTGGCGTCCTTGAGGCCGATGTCGGTGATTTCCCTGACCGCCTTAATCACGCCGATCTTGTTGCCGCCGGCTTCGGTAAGCTCGATATCGAAGCTGTCCTTTTCTTCGACCGCTTCCGCACCGTTGCCGCCCATGCCCGGCATCCCCGCCATCATCATGGCCGGAGCCGCCGCCGATACGCCGAACTTATCCTCTAAAATCTTTACCAGTTCCGATAAGTCCATCACGGACATCTTCTCGATCTCGTCCACCAGTTTTTTGAACTTTTCCGGCACTACCACCGGCTGGTCCTGCTTGTCCGCCGCTGTTTCAGCCGCGGGAGTTTTTTCTTCTGCCATAAAATTTTTATTAAGTACTTTATGTACTTTCTATTTAATAAATTATTAAAATATATATCGTACCGGAATAATGATCCGATGCCTATCCTACGAATCAACGAATCCTATCACGAATTCACGAATACTACTGAAATGTGATTAATGTTAATTAATATATGTACCGCTTTAAACGTATTCGTTATATTCGTGAAATGATTCGTTGATTCGTAGGGCCTTACGCCTTCTTTTCCTGTATCGCTTTTAAGGCATAGACGAATTTTCTCTGGGTGCCGGTGAATACGTTTAAGAGGCCGGAAATCGGGCTTGATAACGAACCGACCAGCTTAGCGTATAATTCTTCCCGGCTGGGAATTTTCGATAATTCGACTACGGAATCGGCGTCGATAAAGCGGTTTTCGAGTATGCCGCCGAAGAAATCGATCTTTTCTTCCATCGCTTGTTTATGTTTGGCCATTATTTTAGCGGGCATAATCTCATCATTATATCCGAAAACCGCGGCCACTTGCCCGTCAAAACCGGATACATCGATGTCTTTATGTTCGCGATTGGCCAAAGCTAAATTAAGCAGGGTTTTTTTAACCACGAGATATTCGCTTTCGTTGCCTTTAAGTTCATCGCGGATGATTTCGTTCTCCTTAACGGTCAGGCCGTTAAAGCGCGCGAATACGATCGCTTTCGCCCGGCCGATCTTGTCTTCCAGGCTTTTCAGCATCTCTTTTTTTTGCTTCTTGGTTTTCGCCATATGTTTGTTAGTTAATTAGTTGCTTGGTTATTTGGTTAATTAGGGGTATTAGAAAACAGACAAACAGATAAATAAACTATGTGCGTTTGAAAATATCACCCTTATCACTAATTAACTAATCACTAATTAACTGCTTTAACTTTACATTTAAACTAAAAAGTCCGTGAATAAAATTTCACAGACAGCAGAAATCAAATCATGAGTTCGTCTCGGCAGGAAATTAAGCTAATATTAGCACCTGCTGTCTGCGACTAATATATAACTATTATTAATATATACCAAAATCAAACTTCCGTCAACCTATGACGATAATTTATCCAAAAAATTTATAATCTGTTTATGCGGGTCCTAATTAACTAATCAACTAATCACTAATTAACTTGCTTATCATTCCCCTAAAAGCATTTATAGTAATTTTTATTGCTTGCAATAAAACGGCAGGTTATTTTTCGATATAATTAAACACCGGCCCCACGGCAAAATATTTTTTATCGTTTTTAGGGTATACCAAAACCAAAAATTTAACTCCGTTTATGCTCTCACT
>CAZYKS010000091.1:0-4348 GCA_964648375.1 uncultured Gammaproteobacteria bacterium
AGAAAAAACGCGATTAGGATAAAGATATGCGACTGGATGAAAATCCGGTAAAAACCGCCCTGGATCAGGGTAATTTCCCCGACCCGGGTGTCCCTGACCCAATGGTAGATTTCGCTGATCATGCCGGTCAGGTTATGGGAAAATACGTATAATAAGAAAAAAGTTTCGATTGCCAGCCAGGCCAGAGCGGCATTAAACACCCGGAACAGGCTTTTAACGGCGTCCGGCGAAGCGAATACTTCCATCATAGGAAAGATCAAGAAAAAATAAAGCCAGCCGTTAACATCGAAAAAAATATTCCCGTCAGTATTATGGTTAAGCCAGCCGTTGATCGCGCCCCAGAGTACGAATATCCATAATGCCAGGAAATAAGGGAAATATTTCGATTTAAAAAAGGCGATATTCCAGCGCCTGCCCCTGATCGCCTGAAGAATTTTTTGCCCGGCCCAGATAAGCAGTATTGCCAGCCACAAGGCGATGCGGATGGAAAGGCTGTATCCATGGAAATTCAGGCTGAAGAGGTATCCGAAAGAACCGATAACCAGCTCCGCCACCAGCACCAACAAGCCGTATTCCAACCGGATCAGCGATATGATAAAGACGGCCAGGAATATGATTGAAAAAAATATACTCCCCAGGGCGGGAACCAGATAGGCGCACAAAGACAATAGCTCGACGAGCATTATCAAGAAAAATATGAACAGCGTTCGGGGCAATTTGGTTTTTTTTATTAGGTCGATCATTCCCGATTAAACTTAGATAGCGATTTTTATTTCATCCCCCACTTTAATATTAAAGGCGTCACAATATCCCCCGTTCACTTCCAGGACGTAATTGACAGGCGCGTCCGAACCGTATATATTCACCGGCGCGTCCCCTTCCGGCGGCAGGCGTTTGTCGATTTTTACGATGGTACTGCCGCTGATCCAGATAATATCCAGGGGGAAGCGCATATCTTTCATCCAGAAATTCCTGGTTTGCGCTTGCGGGAATACGAAGAGCATGCCGCAGTCCGGGCAGAGGCCGGAACGGTCGCTCAACCCCTGCAGCTGCTTTTCGAGACTATCCGCGACCATCACCCTGATCGGTTTGGAGCCGATCACGACTTGAGGACCGGACATTTTCGAATAAGTCGGCAGGATGCTTTCTGTCCCGGTATAAATCAGGAAAATGGCTATAAAAATGATAATTATGTAATAAATGATTTTGCGCATACGATTATTGGTTATTGAATATTCGCGTGATAATCGGCATTAACCGATAGCTATACACGGTAACGGCGATTATGAACTGGTTAAATTGTGCTTCTTTTTCACGACTTCCATCGCTAGCTTGTATTTTTTAACGGTTTTAAGCCACGGCATTAATTTGTAGCTGAATGACGGTAGCCAGCTGCTCATAGTGCCGCCGGTTTCGACCGTAAATAATACGGAATCGATCCAGATTCCGGAGCCGCCATTTTCGAGGATAGTGAGCCACAGGTCCCAATCCTGCAGGCGTTTCAAACTTTCATCAAAGCCGGGGAAATATTTTCTCCGCAGCAGGGCGGTAGTATGGATATAGGGCGTGAGCCGGAGCAATTCCGGGTCGAACGCGAATGACCGGAATTTTTTCCAGCCGAACCGGAACGATGAATAAGCGTAAGCCGCCGCGCGGTTATCTAACAATGCTTGATGCATGGTCTCGAGCATATCGGCGCGCATAGTAACATCAGCATCGCAAAAGACCACATATTCGCCGTTCGAAAATTTATAGCCCTTATTGCGCGAATAGGGGGCGCCATGGTTCACCTGGTTATGCAGCAGGACGAAACGGTAGCCGAAAATACGCTTATATTTATCCACTACCTTGCTCATTTTCATGGTTGAGCGGTCGTTTACGATGATTATTTCGAAATTATCGTACGTCTGGGCCTTGATGCTGGCCAAACAGCGGTCGAGCTGCCTGGTCTGGTTATAGAGCGGGATGATGATTGATATCATACTATTTATTATAATTCATAACACATAACCTATAACTCGTGGCAATTGAACCGAGTTATCAGTTATAAGTTATGGGTTATTTAATATATAAAATATTTTTTTAATCTGGCCTTCCCAATTGAATTCCTCAATTGCCCGCCGCCAGCCCTGTTGCCCCAGTTCCCGCGCCAGTTTCGGGTTGTTCAAAAGTTCCACAATTCCGCCGGCGATATCGTCCGGGCTTTCCGGATCGACCAGGATCCCGGTTTCGTAATCGATTACGGCGTCTTCCACTCCCCCGCTCCGGCCCGCGATTACCGGTTTGCCGGCCAGGGCCGCTTCCAGGTAAACGATGCCGAAGCCCTCGAAATCGCCGCCCGCGTCCCGGCTCGGCATCACGAAGAGGCGGGCGATTTCCAGCCAGCTCCATTTTTCTTCCTCGCTGATTTTACCGGTAAAAATAACCTTATCCTTAATGCCGGCCGGCAATTTATCCGCGCATTTTTTTAAGTATTTTTCATCCGGACCGGCTCCGGCAATAACATAAACGGCTTTCGGCGCCGATTCGACAATCGCCGGCATTGCCTCGATCACGGAATCGAAACCTTTGCGCTGCACCAGCCGGCCCAGGCTGAATATGGCGGTTTTTTCCTGCAGCCGATACCGCTTTATTATGGATTCCGTTAAGTCGTGATTTTTAACAGAACGGTTGGGGTCGATTCCGGGATTGACTACGAACAGGCGTTTATTATGGCCTTCGCCTAAAAAATCATTAACCAGCCCGGCCGTAAAGGAATTGCCGCAAATAATATTCTCGGCCTGAGCGTAAATTTTGCGGGCCAGCCATTTTTTCCTCGGCTGCTTCAGCGCGTAAGTATGCTCCATTCCGTGGACGATAATCGAATATTTCAGTCCGGTAAGCCGTTTAACCAGCCAGGCAGCGGTGCCTAAGGGCAGGAGCTGGCCGGCTAAGATATGGTCGATGTGCGCTCGGCGCGATTCCCGCCAGAGCCGGTAAACGGCCGGCAGCCATTTAAACGCCGGCCAACTCGGTTTAAGCAGGCGGCCACCGCGGTTATCCAGGACAAAAATATTATCCGGTTGCGGCCAGAACCCGGCGATAGCGCCGTAATATTCGGCCACGCCGCCCTTAAACGGCGGATATTCAAGCGTAAATAACAGTACTTTCATCGGTATTAGGCCCCCCGTTTAATGAATGAATTATAAATACTCGCTATATCCTCGCTTTTTATCGCGCCAAAAAGCAACAGGAAAATAAAATACACTAGGATCGCGATAATAATGACCAAAAAGATATTGATCAGCTCTTTCAGGATGATGACGATATAGGCCATCAACGCAACGGCAATCAGTACTTTCAGGAAAATATTCATGATCCGCCTGCCGCTGACCGTGATGATGCGCGGCACCCAGACTACCCCCAGGATAAACATCACCAGATTAGCGATGACAACCGTGATGCTGGCGCCGATCGCTCCGTTATCCAGATATTTCTGGGTAAGCGGGATCAGGATAAGGTTCAGGGCGATGCTGGTAAACAAGGTAATTCCCATATTGCGGGTGTTGATTTTCTGCCGGTCGCAGGCGTTAAGGAGCGACCCGACGGGAAAATTCACGAATATGAAGATCAGCGCGATCATGATCAGCCGTAACGGCAAAAGGGCATTAATGTATTCCGGTTTGAACAATAATAACACCTTGTCGGCGATAACGATGATGCCGACGCTTATCGGCAGGGAGATTACGATCAAATAATTCATCGCCCGTTCGAACGTGATCGCCAGCTGTTCCCGGTTATTTTTCCAGTATGAGGAAAAGGCCGGATAGAGCGAGGCCACGAATGCCATCGGCAGGAATTGGAGGGCGAAAATGATTTTAAAGGCGATTTGATACAACCCGACGTAGATATCGCCCGCCAGGATCGACAACAGTACGGTATCGAAATACAAAAAAGCCTTCTGTAAGACATTATAGATCCCGAACGGCACGGTTAAAGCCAGCATAAATCTGGTAACTTCAGCACTTTTTCTGAATGTCGGCCTAAGTTTGAATTTAAAAAAGATCAAGGAGGATGAATACAGGAAATTAAAACCGCTGCCTCCGACCATGGCCGCCATCAGCCAGATTAGCCCCAAGCCGGTTTTTAAGGCTGCCAGGCCCAGCCCCAGCACGATAAGCTGGAATAAGACCGATCCGACGCTTTCGAACACCAGGTTGTGGAAACCGCGGATGGTCGCGTAAAATGTCAGGGTGAAGGAATCCAAAATCATTACCGCGGCGGACAGGTATACCAGCTGTTTGGTAATTTCGGGGTAGCCCATCAGATTGATCAGCGCGGCTACCATCAGGCCGGAAACCAGCGCCAG
>CAZYKS010000092.1:0-4321 GCA_964648375.1 uncultured Gammaproteobacteria bacterium
GGCGTTTTCGGTCGGAATGGCGTGAAAGGCGATAGTCGTGGTACAGGTAACGTTGGCATTAGCGCCGATACAATTGGAAATAGTGCAGTTAGTGCTTTCGATTTTATAACAATTATTATCATCAGCGGCACATTCCCAGGCACCGGTAACACCGGACCAGTAAATCGTGCTGGTAGCGATCGTTACTTCCCCGCCGCCGCAGCCGTTTTGATCGGATATTTGAGCCGAAGTGGACGCAATCACATCTACCGTAGCATCCTTTAAATTCGGTTCGATATCGGCCCCGCCGTTTAATATCACGTTCGATATCGTAGGGGCGACGTTAATGATAGTATAGTCGGTCGAGGTGCCGTTGCCGGAAGCCGCCGGCATATAGTGCCAGTCGCGGATATAGCCGTAAACCGTATAATCCATATCCGGCGTCGGCGCTGTATCTTTCCATTGGCAATAAACCCCGGCCACGCCGCCGGAAGCGGTCGAAGTGGCATGGCAGTATTCGCTGCCCAGACAGCCGGTCGAAGCGGCATAGCCGCCATCATCGCAGACATAAAGTACAACGGCGTCATTTCCGCCGGTCACGTCGGTATCGGTAGTGGTGGCTACGAATTCGAACGTCCCGTCCGGCTCCTGGTTATTGATAGTCGTGGCGAAAGTTTGCCAAATAGGGGCATGATTAATATAAAACGGGCTCGAGCTGGCGTAATTATTGGGGCTCGCCCCCTGGATAAAAGGGTCCGAATCACTGGAGCAATCCGCTTCAGTGGTATGGCCGTCGCAAACGTAAGCGTACCATTGGTCGGTTTCCGCACTCGGAACCGGATCCTCAACATCATAACTACAAGAAGCTTGCGAACCAGGAGTCGTAGAGGCGGAACGGCAGAACATGGTATGGTCGCAGGTCGGCGGATTGCTGTTATGCGCGGTCACCCCGGGCTGGTCGCAGACGATCAGGAAATAATCGTTCGATTCCGGGTCGGAAGCGGTCGTGATGAACTGAATGCCGTCGCCGACGTTAACCGGCGAAGTCGAGGTCGAAAATACCGCTACTCCGGCTTTATATTCAGCCGGCGCTACCGTAAATTCAGGCGGAGCATTACGCACCGTAACTGTGGTGGTAGCGCTGTCTGCCTGAACCTCAGGGATGCTGGTATCTAAGGTTAAATTGGTTAATTTAGAGAATTCGAGACTAAAACCTAAATTAAAAACAAGACCAAAAGCCGTACTGCTTATGATTAAACTTAAAATCATAAACCATGGCAATGATCTTCTTATCTCCTTTTTTATTTTTTGACTCATGGGGATTATTTAAAGTTTAATTTATTTAATTTTTTTTAATTAAAAGTTATCCACAACTTATACTATAATTATAACATACAAACCCGCTGTTGCGCAAAGTCAACAAATTACCTTCTAATATATTTTTAATAAAATATTTTATTTAAAATTAGCTAAAATTTATAATATTTTATTAATTGATTTATTATTATTCGTTTGATAATTACAGCCAAGTCACTAATTACAAATTACCAATTACACACCTAGCTATACCTGATCGCATCCAGGGGATTTAAGGACGCCGCCCGCTTCGAAGGGAACAGTCCGGTCAGGCCTCCCATAATCCCGGAAAATACCGCGATAAACAGTAAAAACGCCAGTGGGAACTTGAATAAGGCTATGGCCGTACCGCCCATGCGCAAAGCCAGTAAATTCAGGAAGAAATTAAGAAACAATCCACCCCCGACCCCGATTACGATCCCGGACATTCCGCCTAAAAACCCCATCAATACCGATTCAGTCAAGAACATAACCTTGATATCGAACGGCGAGCCGCCGATAGTGCGCATAATCCCGATTTCCTTGGTACGCTCTAAAAGCGTTACCGTCATGGTATTGAACATGCCGATGGCCGATACGATCAGGGCAATGCCGCCGAACAGGGCCAGTACCACCTGAACCCCCTGGAAAATTTTATTCGCCTGATCGACCGTTTTCGATAGTGACGTCACTACAAAGCCTTTTTCAATCGCTTTCGCTTCGATCGTATCCAGGAATTCGCGGCTGGTGACCTTAACCCTTACCTTATCGTAATAAGGTATGGAAAACTGGGAATAAAATTCCGATAACGGGATATAGGCGTAAATCGAGGCATTATCATCGATTATACCGATAATCTTATACTCTTTCCTTAAAGGCACTTCCTGCACATCGTCGCTGCCGTTAACCGGAACGAAAACTTTAAAACTGGCGGTCTGGCCGATTATCTCCGTAGCCTCAAGCCCGAATAATTTCAATACGGCCGACGATAACACGATGCTATTTGCGTCATTATCCCCGAATAACTGCCCCTCCTTGGCCACCACCCCGGCATACCGGAAATATTTCGGGGTAGCGCCCTGCAATACGATACTGGCAGTCAAGCCTTCGAAAGTGATGGAAGAGGTGAAGCTGGCTTCGGGAGCGACGTCTTCGACATTTTCAAGGGCGGAAAAATCATCCAGGGTCTTATCGTCGATCACGACCACTTTCGAGGGCGGGGTCATTACGTTTAACGATAACAGAGCGTCGCCGAACACGATCTTTTCCAGCAATATATTCTGCAGTCCATACCCCAGGCCGACCAAAATAACGACAGCGGCAATACCGACGCCGATGCCTAAAATCGTCAACCACGTCCGCATCGGCCGCGTCCGGAACATGCGGGTTGCTAATTTAACTGTATCCTGAACCTTCATCATAAATTTGGTAATTAATAATTGGAAATTGGTAATTTGGACTTTAAAATATAGCAATACGTTGAGGATAAATCCAAATTTCAAATTACAAATTTCGAATTACATTAATTAATGTCCATGCCCCTTCGTTTCCACGCCCTGGCAGATGATCTTCTCGAAATAATAGGTCAGGTTATGGGCGGTGCGGGAATTCAGGCCGATACCGCCCCGGTCCAGGGACAAGGTCAGTTGATGCTCGAAATCCTCTTTTCGAATCAGGCCGGAAATCCGGTTATAGACCAGGTTTTTCAGGCGCCGCCGCTGGACCGGGGTAACCCGTCCCCGGTATTCTTCGACCAGATAATCGGTCAACCGGTTAAGCAGCTTCTCTTCGCGGTTATAGAAAATATTTTGTTCCAACCGACGCCGGTAGCGCCGGAAATCTTCGGCTTGTTCCAAAATTTTGTCCATTTCCACCGCCATCTTCGCGGCCTGGCCCGGATTGAGGCCCGCGCCTCCCCGTGAAAATCTGGTAGTGAGCATCTCGATTAATTTTTCCTGGCTGATCTTGCCTTCCACATGCGCCTGGAAAATCTCTTCCAGCCTGACTATCTGCTCGATCGTCAGGGACTGGGTTAAATAATTCACGAGGCTTTTTACTTTCAGCTCGGTCGGATTATTATAGGGATAGAGCTTCGATAGCGTATCGATTTCGGTTACGATCATCTTCTGCCGGTCAACCTTCGCAATCTGCTTCTTCTCCGGATTCGGCACCGTCCTGAGCAGGCGGCCGTCTTTCATATAAAACACCCGGTGGCAATATTTTAACTGCGCCGCATTGTGGGTAATCATGATTACCGTCTTTTTGTCTTGCATATTGATCTCTTCGAGCGAATCCATTACCTGTTTGGTCGAGATCGAATCGAGATTGCCGGTCGGCTCGTCAGCCAGGAGGACATCCGGACTGTTGACCATCGACCGGGCGACCGAAACGCGCTGCGACTGTCCGCCGGACAAATTATCCGGATATTTTTCCGCGTGCATTTCCATACCGAAGCGCTTCAGGAGCTGCTTGGCCCAGCGTTTGCGCTTGCCCGGCGAAATGCCATGGAAAATCTGCGGCAAAGCGACATTATCGATGACCGAGATCGAAGTGATCAGGTAAAACGCCTGATATATGATGCCGATAGTGGAAGACTGGAATTTTACCATCCTTTCCGGAGAATACGAATACGGATTTTCACCTTTCACCAGGAGCTGTCCCTTAGACGGGGCCAGGATGCCGAGAATACTGTAAAACAAGGTGGATTTACCGCAGCCGGAAGGGCCGAAAAAAGCGACGAATTCACCCGGAAAAATTTCCATGCTGACATCATGGATGGCATGGTATTCGTTCTCCTTGCCGATATTATAAATAATATCGAGGTCTTTTAATTTTACGATCGGTTGAGGCATAAATAATTTTAGATTTATGATTTTAGATTTATGATCTTTTTAATAAAGCCTTATGTGTAGTTACTATTATAACAGTGGAAAATATTATAAACTACAAATTCCTAAATCATAAATCCTAAATCATAAATCCTAATTCCTAAATTATCCCCCTCCTC
>CAZYKS010000093.1:0-4236 GCA_964648375.1 uncultured Gammaproteobacteria bacterium
TTCCGCAACAGATGGCTTGCCATCCGAAGCCTTGGCGTAGGATGGCCCCTTCGTCTATCGGTTAGGACACATGGTTCTCATCCATGAAAGAGGGGTTCGACTCCCCTAGGGGCTACATATACAAAAAGTACAGATTTAAAGCTGTACTTTTTGTAAGGGTGATTATTACTAATTTTAGAGTAAAATATTGTAAAACTAGGTTATCCACTGTTCATCCAGGGGTTTTAAACAGATTTATCCAGAGACTTATGAACAAAATTTGTGTACATATCCACATGATATAAACCGGCCCGGGACTTGACAAAATTTTTATTATGCCTCAATATTAAAACACATAGGGCAATTTATATGAATTGCTCATGTAGCTCAGAGAGAAGAGTTTTTTGCTCGACTCGATGGGCAAAGCATGGGGATTAAAGCGCTCGTACATCGTAAGATGTGCGAGTGCTTTATTTTTGATATCGCCTTCGGCGACCCCCCAACTGCGAATGGGGGACATGCAAATGGCTAATTCGCGAATGCCGCGGATACTATAATTATAATTCGATATGTATAATTCGCGGTATTCGCATATAATTCGCGGATTCGCATTATATTTAAATCAGTATCTGGCCGATTATATCCATATGGCCGCGTAGGAAATCTTTTGAGGCGGCTGGTTTTTTCCCTTCAAACTGGAGATTTTCGATAATCAATGCATTGCAGCCGCATTGGATTGCCAATTCGCCTTCGTGCAGGAACAGTTCACCGATCCCATATTTATTGATATTTATCGGCGTTTTATCGGCTTTCAATATTTTAATCGATCTGTTTACCGCCGTCTGTTTTCTGCTGTCAGTATAATAAGTAAAAGCGCCCGGCCAGGGGGACATGGCGCGGATATGGCGCTCGATTTTAGCGGCCGGGTTTTTCCAGTCGATATGGCCGTCTGATTTTTTCAGCTTCGGGACATAGCTGGCCTGGCTGTTATCCTGGGGGGTGGGCGTAATTTTTCCGCTGATTAACCGATCCAGGGTTTTTAGCAATAATTCCGGCGCCATAACTGCCAGCTTATCGTGTAATGTGCCGGTCGTATCACCGGCATCTATAGCCAGGGGTTGTTGGGCTAAAATCGGTCCCGTGTCCAGGTTTTCATCCATTTCTATAATGGTAATCCCGGATTCTTTATCGCCGTTTAAGATCGCGGCCTGGATACAGGCGGCGCCCCGGTATTTCGGCAATAACGACCCGTGGACGTTGATACAGCCGTAGCGGGGTATTTTAAGGATGGTTTCAGAAATTATCTGGGCATAAGCGATAACGATTATTATATCCGGGTTGAGTTCGGAAATTTTAAGTTTGAAGCTTGAAATTTTATCAGGCTGTAAGACTCCCAGGCCATGTTTTAAAGCCCGATTTTTTATGGGCGAGGGGAGAAATTCCCGCTGGCGGCCCGCCGGTTTATCAGGCTGGGTGATTACCGTATTAACTGTAAAATTTTCGTTATTTATCAGGGTCTCCAGCGCCGGTACGCCAAAGTCCGAAGTGCCGATAAATAAAATATTGGTTCTTTCCGACATATTTATAAAACTGTTATTAAACTATATACCCTGCTATAATGATAACATGCATGAGCTAATTACTACAATCCTGAATTTAAGCCAGGCGCTCGGATATCCGGGAATTATCATTCTGATGACGATCGAAAGTTCATTTATCCCGTTTCCCTCCGAGGTGGTTATCCCGCCGGCCGCCTACCTGGCATCGCAGGGGATAATGAATGTATACCTGGTAGCTATTTGCGGCGTGGCCGGAAGTTTGATCGGGTCTTCGATAAATTATATCCTGGCGCGCTGGCTCGGCCGTAAAGTCGTATATAATCTGGCTGACTCCAAATTTTTCCGGCTAATGCTTTTAAACAAAAAAAAGATCGCTGCGGCAGAGCGATTTTTTCTTAAATACGGACGGAGCTCGACATTTATCGGCCGGTTGGTACCGGCGGTGAGGCAGTTAATCTCGCTCCCGGCCGGATTCGCGGAGATGAAATACCGGGATTTCATCCTGTTTACCTTCCTGGGGTCGGGGTTATGGGTAATAATTTTAACTTGGCTGGGATATGCGTTCGGGGCGAACCAAAGCTTGTTCGCAAATTATTACAAGCAGATTTCCTGGTTTTTCGTTTTTGTATTTATCGTTTTTGTAGGAATTGTTTGGTATCGGAATAAAAAGTATCCGAAATAATTAGCCACAAATTTACAAATCTTAATGATAAGGGGTAGAAGGCCTGAGAGGGCACGAGAAGGCAAGGGGGGGGCGCTCATTAATATGCTTTTGGTAATTATTGTTTATCGATTTTCTTTATATCCCTGGCCTTGTCGATAAACAGGATTCCGTCGATATGGTCGACCTCGTGCTGGATCACGCGGGCCATGAAGCCGTAGGCATTGGCCTTGATTTTTTTTCCGTTAGTATCGAAATAGTTATAGGAAATTTTCAGATGCCGCTCGACCTCGCCGAATATCCCGGGAACGGACAAACAGCCTTCCTCACCCCATTCCTTGCCGAATGATTTTCTCGTGATTTTCGGGTTGATCATACAAACGGCCCCGTCCTTGGTATTGACCGTGATCACGCGGATATTCTTTCCGATCTGCGGGGCGGCCAGGCCGACGCCGTCTTTTTTTACCATGGTTTTTTCCATATCGCGGCAGAGCGCCTTAAAATCGCCGGAAGCGATTTTTTCCGGTTCGACTTCGGCCGATCGTTTGCGCAGGATCGGATTAGGATTCGTAATGATTTGCAATAGTTTAGCCATTTGTTGGAATTATAGCTTGTGTGGATTAGAAATGGGTTATGAGTTAGGAGTTATGGGTTATCAGTTATTTATTATAAATTATACTTAATTTTACCACTAGCCTATAACAGATAACCGATAACTGATTTTTTGCTTTTCATTCGGCGATTTTCAATACCGCTTCCAAAGCCACCGGCAATTCGGCAACCCCATCCCCGCCGCTGAAATGCTTCATGTTATGTTCTACGATAATTTCCGCTCCCAGAAATTGGTCGAAAAATTCGCTGTAATGGAGCGATACGTAGGGGTCGTTATCGGAGAAGATAGCTGTGAATTTAGCTCCATGTGATTTTATTTTATTCCAGTCGATTTTAGTCCGGAAAAAACTATCGAGTTCGTCGTAGCCCAGGTTCGAAGTAAAGCCGGCGACCAGGACCACGCCGCCGATCCTTACGGATTCCGCCAGCGATTCCAGGTACCTTAAAACAGTGATGCAGCCAAGGCTGTGGCCGGTAAAATAACAATTTTCGTCCGGCTGTCCGACCGTTTTTCCGAGATAATCCAGCCAGGCGCCCATCTGCGGATGCGCGGTATCGGGCATGGCCGGTACGGTCACGACGAAATCATGTTTTTCCAGCTCCTGCTTCAGCCAGGGGCGCCAGCCTTCTTCCGGATAGCCTTCCCAGCCGTGGATTAAAAACGCTTTTTTCGCCATATAGTTATAAATAAGTGATGAACTTATCACTAGCTTATTATAACCACAAAAACCGTAATATTACAAGTTAATCAAGAAAAAGCAGGGATTTATTCGTATCCCTGCAAAGTGTAGGACGGCAAATGGATTTCAGAATTTTGTGTGTAATCAGCCGCTTTTAACCGGTCCGCACAGTTTTTGCCAGGGTTTTTTATTCGACCGGTCGCAGAATCCGGCCAATCCCCGCAAATAATGTTCTTCCTGCGGGTTCGGTCGCGCAGTTAATTTTATAGTTTTAAGAACGATCGGTTTAGCGGTTTTTTTCGGCATAGCACCTCCTTGTCTGTTTGATTTTAACATCAATATTGGTATAATAGATTCATCAGTCTATTTAAAGTATAGGCTTAGAACCATAAACGTGCAAATTATAAGGATAGCGGGGCTATCGGCGGACTAATTTAATTATCCAGCCGGCAACCAAATAAATATATGAAGTCAAATGACGGCCTGCTTAACATAAAGGATATATATGATAAAAAAAAACCGGCCAAAAAGCCGCCGGCTTTCGAGTGGCAGGATCTGGCCCTGCGGATAATCGCGGAACTGGGCATCCCGGGCAATAAGAGGAGCGCCGTATTCAAAGCCTGTAAGGACAATCCCAAACATATCATCGAAAAAGCCCTGAACGATACCAAGGAGCTGGTCAAGGAAGGAGAGGCCTGGCGGTATTTTTTCAAGCTGGTGGGGAAGAAGGAAGAGTAAAAAATAC
>CAZYKS010000094.1:0-2296 GCA_964648375.1 uncultured Gammaproteobacteria bacterium
CTATGTCTTATTACTTATGTCTTATATTTCCTTTACCGGCTTATAAAAGGTACCCCGTTTCGTACCGAAGCGTACCAGTTTTTTCTCGTCCACCAGCTGATCGAGATACTTGGTCGCCTGGCGCCGTTTAAGCCCGGTCAGGCGCCGCACGTCGTGGTTGGTGATTTTTTCGGTTTCCCGGGCGTACGCGAGGATTTTTTCGATATGGCCGGCCGCCTTTTCCGCTTTCGCCTTTAAGGCCTGGGCGCGCAGGTTTTTCATGTACACGAGCAGCTGGGAGGCGAAAGAGGGGCAGCCGGCAGGCGCGGCCGCCGCGGCGGTTTGGGCCGCCTGGGATAGCTCGGGTACGGAGGCGGGCACCGGCGGTTCATCCGCAGGCGCCGGAGCAGGCCCCGCTTCGCCCAGGCTTCGAGGACCAGGCGCACGCTCCCCTATCGGTTTATTTCCGGCCGGCACGGCTTGGGCCGCATCCGAAGATCCTCTCGCGGCCGCCGGTGCGGGCGCGGGTTCCGGCCCCGCGCCTTCCGCGCCGGCCTGCGCATCCGTGGATTCCGGCGCAGGCGGCCTTTCCGGCGCCGATGCCGGTGCCGGGGTAACATCCGGTCCGGTTTCGCTAAGCGCGGGCGGAGCCGCCGGAGCGCCAGGGACCGGCGCGGCGGTTTCCGCTTCCGGAGCCGGTTCTGCCGGCGGCGCGGACGGGGCCGGCGTTTCGGCCGGAGCAGGCCCGGAAGGTTCCGGGACGGCCGGGGCATTATCCTTAGCCGCGGGCGCGGCCGGGGCGGAAGGCGCAGGAGCCGAAGAAGGCGCCGGCGCGGCAGCGGGAATAGACTTTAAATTGTAATTATCATCTGGCATATTATACGCTTAACGGTTTTTATCACATACTCCGTTTCCGGCTATAAAACAGATTCGCTTCGATTATCGGCCCGGCCCCTGGTCCGTATTATTCGATTAAATATAAAAAAATTAAATCACTTATATTTATTATTTTACCATTCAATATGATCGATTAATTCTTCGAACTCGAGCGAGGTATACGGCCAATCATCCGTCAGGCCATGCTTGGCCGGGTTGTAAACGGTATACCGGCAATGGGTATAAAAATCCTTTTCGCCCCGGATTCACCCTGTTAAATAAGATTTGAGCCTGCGCCTGATAAACATCTTGCCGTGAAAAGTCTTCAGATATTTTTCCCGATGGGTGGCATCTTCCCGGCTCAGGCAGGCTTCATAGTATATTAACTTAAATGGTCTGCGGTTTTTAGTGGATTCCACCTTGCCTAGATTGTGCTGCTCAAATCTTATTTAACAGGGCGAGTATATTTCCCTTCCCCGTAAAACCGTTTAAACGAATTACGGTGGGGTTGCCCCTCCTTAAACATATAAAAATAAACGACAATTATATTTTTATTCTACCATTTTCGCTAATTCCGGACAAATAAAATCCCGACCCCCCCCCTATTCCGCCCCGGCCAATACCTCCCGCGGCTTATTCTGCACGCTCGGCCCGACTAACCCCTGCTGTTCTAAAATATCGAGGATGCGGTTGGCGCGGGGGTAGCCGATGGCGAGGCGGCTCTGGAGCATTGACGCCGACGCCTTGCGGGTAGCGAAGATCATCTGCTTGGCCTGCTCTAAAAGGTCGTCGCCGACCTCGTCGTCGTCTAAAAACGCCGCCTGCGTCCGTTCGGTCAGGTCGGCCAGGTACTGCGCGTCCCCGGCCCGGGCCTTGGCGTAATCGACCACCCGCTTGGTTTCGGCTTTAGTGACATAGGCGCCCTGGATCCGGACCGGCTTGCTCATACCGGCATTTTTATAGAGCATATCCCCCTGCCCCAGGAGCTTTTCCGCGCCCGGGGTATCGAGGATGGTTAATGAGTTCGAGCGCGAGGTTACGGAAAAGGCGATCCGTCCCGGGAGGTTGGCCTTGATCAGGCCGGAAATCACGTCCACGGTCGGGCGCTGGGTCGCGAGGATGAGGTGGATCCCGGCGGCGCGCGCTTTCTGCCCCAGGCGGATGATCGCGCCCTCGGCTTCCCGCCCGGTCGTACTGAACAGGTCCCCGAGCTCGTCAATCACGACTACGATTAAGGGCAGGCGGGCATCCGGGCGCGCGCGGTTATAGGCGCTAATCGTCTGGAAGCCTTTTTCGCTCAGTTTTTCCAAACGCCGGTCCATCTCGTTAAGGCACCATTTAAGCGCGTTGATCGCCTTGTGCTTATCGGTCACGACCGGGGTTAAAAGATAAGGCAGGCCGTTATAGCGCACTAACTCGACCTGCTTCGGGTCGAGTAGGA
>CAZYKS010000094.1:2306-4235 GCA_964648375.1 uncultured Gammaproteobacteria bacterium
GTTCTGGTAAAGGAGGCTGATTATAACCGCATTTAAACATACCGACTTGCCCGAGTTGGTGGCGCCGGCGACTAACAGGTGCGGCAGGGCGGCCAGGTCCTCGGTCCAGACTTTCCCGGAAATATCGCGCCCGAGCGCGATCGCGGTATTGCTCCGGCGCTGTTTGAATTTATCCGAAGCCAGGATCTCTTTTAAACTGACCGGGACTTTCTCTTTATTCGGGACTTCGAGCCCGATCAGGGCCTGGTTCGGGATCGGGGCCTCGATCCGGACCGGGTGGAGCGCGAGCGCCTGGGCCAGGTCGTCTTCGAGCGGCTTGATCCGCGCCAGCGGAATCCCGTTCGCCTGCTTAAAGGTATATTGGGTAACGGTCGGGCCGACGCAGACGTCGCCCATGGCCACCGGGATCCCGAAATCGGCTAAAGTACTTTTAATTACTTCCCGGTTCCTTTTGATATTGCCGCTTTTCGGGCGGGCCGGCTTGGAGTTCAGGAGGCTTAGGGGGAAATTGACCCGGATGTGGCTGGGCTGGAATACGATTTTTTCCTCTAACCCGCCGCTTTTATCGGCTTCACCGTCGTCCTCGGCCCCATCCGGAGGGGCTTTATCGTCGCGGGCATATTCTTTTACGATCGACTCGTCCTTAGGCAGGTCTTCCCGGACTGCCGGCGCGCCCTTGTCCCCGGCCTTCCGGGCAAGCGGGCCCAATACCAGGCTGAGGCTAAGGCGCATCAGCTTAAAGGCTAAGCTGTCCCGGCCTAACAGCCGGTCCAGGGTCGTATCTAAAAACAAAAGCAGGGCCAGGACCATCAGCCCGCAACTGACGATAAAGGCGGTGATGCCGCCCAGATAAGCGTTCAGGAGCAGAGCCGGCTTAAGCCCAATCAGTCCCCCGCCCTGCCCGAGCGCGACGGCGCCGGCCCAGTCGCCGCGGGTAATAAGAAAGAGGAGGGTCTGGAAGGACGCGATTAAAAGCAGGAGCCCGAACAGGTTAGCGCCGTCAAAGGTCTTTCCCCGGTCCCGGCCCAGGAGATAGGCGGTTATGATAAGCAAGCCGGGTACGGTCCACCGGCCCCAGCCGAAAAATAAGGTTAAATAATAGTTGATGCCGCGCCCGACCCCGTTGCCATAGCCTAAGAGGCTTAAAAATATCACGCTGGCCAGAAGCAAAACCAAAACCGCCCACACTCCGGCCCGGGTCTCCGAACTAACCGTGAATCGCGGGATGAATTTACGCAATATTCTATTTTTCTTTTTTTTCTTTTTGAATAACATAATTTTCAATTTTACGTACCCTCCCTACGAATCAACGAATCAACTCACGAATTCACGAATCTGCTACTTACGTATTATTCCCTAATTCGTGCAATTCGTGAAAGGATTCGTTGATTCGTAGGGCCATTCCTAGAATCATCCGTAGGAAACAAAAAGGCGGCCAAAAGAATTAACTAAAATAAAACTCCCAATCCAGGGGCCTATTCTAATTAATTCCCTTAACCGCTTTCTTAAGCTTATTTATATGTAAATAGGGCTTAAGGCAAAGAAAAACCGGCGTTTGAGCCGGGATTTTAAGGGATACTAATATAATTATAGCAAAGATTAGGTAAGTAGTCAAGGGGATATATTATTTTTATAAAAAAAATCACCCGTAAGGTGGTCTTTTAATTCTTAATTTTGTGGCTGAACAGGGTATCTGCGTATGGATGTCCGTTGACAATCAAGCGCAAATATGCTAAATTTCAAGGTTATTTTTTACTTATACTTTATGGCTACGTTTTTTCTTATACTGATTATATTTTCTTTACTACTTTAAAATTATTCGGAATTTCTGTCAGTCCAAAAATATAAGGGACAATAAATTTATCCTTAGGATTCAATTCGATAAAAGTTTTGTATCCGAGTTTATTTAATTCATTATCTTCAATTGAT
>CAZYKS010000095.1:0-4231 GCA_964648375.1 uncultured Gammaproteobacteria bacterium
ACCCAGAAGCAGCTCCGCTACCTTATCAAACTGGCGATTCCCGCAGCCGGGCAAATCAGCGAATGGCTGCCGAAAGAAATCGTCCGAAACCGTAAATTACCTGCCTTAAATAGCGCTATCCATAACATCCATTTTCCTGATAACCGGGAACAGGCGGAACAAGCCCGGCTCCGGCTCGCTTTTAACGAACTGATCGTCTTACAGCTCAAAAACCGGCTGGCTAAAGAAAAATTTTCCTCGATTAAAGCGCCGGCGGTGCCATTCCGCGAAAGCGACACCAGGCATTTTGTGGACAGCTTGCCCTTTAAACTGACTGATGCCCAGCGCCAATCCGCCTGGGAAATCCTCAAAGACCTGGAAAAAGATGCGCCGATGGCCCGGCTTCTCGAAGGCGATGTCGGCAGCGGCAAGACCGTAGTGGCGGTGATCGCGATGCTTAATGTCGCCCTGAATAAAAGACAGTCGGTCATTATGGTTCCGACTGAGATTCTGGCAACCCAGCATTTCAATTCGATTTCCGGCCTGCTTGAATCTACCGGCATCCGTATCGCTTTATTTACCCGCAGCACCAGAAAAATCAATCCGGCGGCCGTGAATGAAAATAAATTGGATCCTAATAAGTTAAGTAAAAAGGAAATAGTCGAAATTATCCGGGCCGGGAAGATCGATATCATAATCGGCACCCATGCCCTGATCCAGGAAAATATCGAATTCGCGCATCTGGCCCTGGCGATCATCGACGAACAGCACCGCTTCGGGGTGGAACAGCGGCAAAAACTGATCGAAAAGGCGCACGCCTCGGTGAAGGCGGACAAACGTTTGTCCGCCTTCACCGAGGCGGCCCCCCATATGCTTTCGATGACCGCTACCCCGATCCCCCGCAGCCTGGCCATGGCCCTCTACGGCGATCTCGATATTTCGGTTATCAACCAGCTCCCGCACGGCCGCAAGCCGATCCTGACCCGGGTGGTACCGGAAGCCAAACGAATAAAGGCTTATGAATTCATCCGGGAAGAGATTAAAAAGGGCCGGCAAGCTTATGTTGTCTGCCCTCTGATCGATATTTCCGACCGGCTCGGGGTTAAGTCAGTTAAGACCGAATATGACAAACTTAATAAACAGATTTTTCCCGACCTGTCCCTGGCTATGCTCCACGGCCGCCTTAAGCCTAAGGACAAGGACGAAATTATGCAAGGATTTACTGATAATAAAATTAATATTCTGGTGTCCACGTCGGTGGTCGAAGTCGGAGTTGACGTCCCGAACGCGACTATCATGATGATCGAGGGGGCGGACCGATTCGGCCTGGCCCAACTGCACCAGTTCCGTGGCCGGGTGGGGAGGAGCGGATTCCAGTCCTATTGCTTCCTCTTTACCGAGAGCGAAGTCGAGCGCACTTTAAAACGACTGGATGCGATGGTGGAGCACAATGACGGCTTTGCCCTGGCGCGCATGGACCTTAAATTCCGCGGTCCGGGCGAGGTTTACGGCCTTCGGCAAAAAGGCTTTCCGGAGCTTAAAATCGCCTCTCTCTTCGACTATGAACTAATGAAGCAGGCGCAGACGGAAGCCGATAAGCTGATTGTCCGGGACAATACCCTGGCTATCTGGCCGCTTCTTAAAGCCAAACTGGATACAGAAACAATTCAACAGTATTTAATGAGTTAAAAAATATTTAAATATTAATATGTAAATTTGGATTATTTATTAACTTTAACTAAATCCGAATATAATATATAATAAAAATATCAAGAAAATAATGAAAAATATTAATAAAATATTAAAAAAATATTAATTATACTTGACAAATCTGATTAAACGTGTTAAATATATTATATAACTATAAAACAGTCGCATAAAAGGGAGGTGATTCTTTAAAATTAATACAATAAAGGGGGTGATTCTTTTACGATTAAACTTAATTTAAAATTAAAACAATCTAAAAAGGAAAAATAAGGTGGAGGGCCTATGAATTCAGTAAGAACAGTCTATAATAATCAACCGAAGAAAGCGAAGCAATTCACCAGTAGCGCCAAAAGTCAGATTAATTTGGAGCCACTCATGTGTGTCGGTGAAAAATGCTTTAAAGTTTATCCTCCCGGTGACGACACTATCATCAAAAACGGAAAAAAATGTATCTGCCACCGGTGTTTGTTGGAAAATTGCCAGAAATCAGGGATAAGCCGCCCTCGAGTTGAAAAATTGAGATCATTCACCCAAATTGCCGAAATGATTAAAAACAATTTCGTCCGTGCGAAAAGCTTTTCAACGGTTAACCACATCCAATTGGGTAACCTCTCGAACTTTCACCGAAAAATTACCGGTGAAAAATTACCTTTCTAATTTTAGAGATTGTGTAAAATTAAGGTGTTAAAAATTTGAGTAAATTTTACAAAATCTCTAAAAAGTCTTGGCCAGCACCCCACTACTCAAACTGGCCAAAAAAAAGATAAAAATCCTCCAAAAAAATTTTTATCTTTCCATCGGGGGGAGCTTGCGGCAATCAGGCTCCCTCTCTTTTTTTTAACAGATTAGAGTTCTAACAAAAGCCTCTAAGAGGCCCGCGGGCCCCTTAGAGGCTTAAATTTTTTAAAATTTATCTATTTCATTAATTCTTTAATCGTGTCGCTGAGCCTTTTAGCGGGTTTTATCTTAATATCAACCCCTTTCACGTCGCTCTCAGGCGCGATTGCGTGCATGAAGCCGAGTTTAGCCGCTTCCTTTAGGCGTTCTTTTAGTTTGCCTACTTGCCTAATTTCGCCGCTCAGGCCGACTTCACCGAGGACCACGGTCTGGCGGTCGATCACCTGGTTTAAGAGCGACGAAGCGATCGCCAGGCAGACGGCGAGGTCAAGGGCCGGGTCGCTGACCTTAAGGCCGCCGACGATATTGACGATCACGTCCTGGTTGGTGAGATTAAGCCCAGCCCGTTTGGTAAGGACCGCGGTCAGAATCTGCAAACGGTTCAGGTCGAAGCCGGCGGCTTTCCTTTGCGGATAACCGAACACGGTTTTCGATACCAGGGCCTGGATCTCGACCAGGAACGGACGCGTCCCTTCTATGATCGCGGAAATTACCGTCCCGGAAAGGTTCTCGCCCGTGGATTCGAGAAATACGCCGGCCGGATTGGCCACTTCCTCGAGTCCCCTGCCAGTCATGGCGAAAATCCCGAGTTCATTGATCGAGCCGTAGCGGTTCTTGTTGGCGCGCAGGATGCGGTAGCCGTGCTTGAAATCCGCTTCAAGATAAATTACGGTATCGACGATATGTTCTAAACTCTTCGGTCCGGCAATAGCGCCGTCTTTCGTGATATGGCCGATCAGAAGCACCGTAATCCCCTGCTTTTTGGCGAGTTCGAGAAACTGGCCGGCGCTGGCCCGGATCTGCCCGACGCTGCCCGGTTCGGATTCGGTACTATAGCTCGAAACGGTCTGGATCGAATCGATAATTAACAGCGCCGGCCGCGCTGCCTCGGCGGCCGCAATAATTTTCTCGACGCTGTTATCGGCGATGAATTTTATCCGGCCCGCATCGGCCTTGATCCGCTCGAGCCGTTCCTTAACCTGGGCCGCCGACTCTTCCCCACTCGCGTAAATTATGTCTTTGTCCCCTTTTAAACTGCCGGCCAGCTGCAATACGATCGTAGATTTTCCCACTCCCGGTTCGCCTGATAGGAGCACTACCGACCCGGGCACGAATCCGCCCCCCAGGACCCGGTCGAACTCCCCGATACCGGTCAGGTTTCTTTCCATCCGGCCGCTTTTTATTTGATCGAACCCGATCACGGCCGCCGCCGGCATCTTAACTTTAGCTTCACTTTGCTTTTTATCGACCGTACTTTCCACCAAGCTCCCCCACTTTCCGCATTCCAAACAACGCCCGCTCCATTTCGGAAACTGGGCGTCGCAATGAGAACAGATGAAGACAGTGGATAATTTATTGCTCATTTATTTAATTAGTTAAAAGAGGTTACAATAGGTTAAAAGAGATTAGAAGAAGTTGAATAGTAATAATAATTATACTTAATCTAATTTTTCTGTTTCCAAGTATTTGTAAATTTCATTTTTATTAATGACTTAATATATTTATCCATTAAATACATTGTTCTTTTAGACAAATCGTTTAAATCGGTATAATCTTGTTCGTTAATTAGTCTATCTTCTCTACAATCCTGAATATCTTCATGCAATTCTTCTAATGATGCCCTGCAAATATTAAAAAAATTTATAAA
>CAZYKS010000096.1:0-4211 GCA_964648375.1 uncultured Gammaproteobacteria bacterium
CTTGGCCTTGGGAACGCCCGAACCGAGGCGGTCGGCAATGCGTACATCGATCAGGTCCTTGAGGTTTTCCCGGCCGACTTTGACGATCAGACGCCGCACCGAGCTCTCGGTCACTTCGCCGACATTATAATAAAACATATGATGTTTTACCAGGTTAACGATCTTTTCCGAGTCGCTATTGGAAAAATTCAGCCGCTTCATGATTTTCGCCGTGATTCTCGCCCCGACAATGTCGTGGTTATAAAAGGTGGCATCGCCCTTTATTAATTTTTTGGTTTGCGGCTTGGCGATATCGTGGAGGAGCGCGGCCAGCTTGACCCGCCAGTCCTGGCTCGGGCAATACTTGAGCGACAGCAGGGAGTGCTTGAAGACGGTGTAAGTATGGTGCCGGTTCTGGTCGACCCCGACCCCCCGGACGAGCTCGGGCAGGATGTACTGCAGGAGCTTCAGGTCATAAAGCTTCATCATTCCTGCATACGCCTTATCCGAAGCCAAAATTTTAATAAGCTCATCCCGGATCCGTTCGTTCGCGACAAACTTGATGTTCCCGGCCAGTTTCGTTATTCCCCGCTCGGTCTTTTCTTCGATCTCGAACCCAAGCTGACAGGCCAGGCGCACCGCCCGCATCATCCTGAGCGCGTCCTCTTTAAACCGATCACTCGGCTCCCCCACCGCGCGAATAATTTTAAGTTTAAGGTCTTTTATTCCGCCGAAGAGGTCGATAATTTGAATGTCAGTTTTACCTCCGGTTAAAGTTCGAGGTTCGAAGTTTGAGGTTCGAACCTTACCGTACTTCGCATTTCGCACTTCGCACTTCGCACTTTTAAGAGCCATCGCATTAACGGTAAAATCCCTCCGCTCCAGGTCCTTATCCAGTTTATCTTCAAACGCCACTTTATCCGGATGCCGCTTATCGCTGTATCCCTGTTCGCTGCGATAAGTCGTCACCTCAACCACGTCAATTACTGCTACTGCCGTCTGTTTGCTGTTTATTGCCGTCTCTTTTATCGGCACGATCACGGTCCCGAACGTATTTTCGTACTTCCCTTCCGGAACCGCTTTCATAATATCATCCGGCCGCGCATTAGTGGTAATATCCCAGTCCTTGGGAGTTTTATCCATTATTAAATCCCGCACGCATCCGCCCACCACATAGGCCTCGAAACCCGCTTTTTCCAGCCGCGTTATGATATTTTGCACATATTCCGGGATCTGCATTTTATTATATATTAATTTAATCTTCTCTAAACACTAATAAAATATACTACAATTACCCTAAAAAGTCAAAAACGGTAAATTAATACCGTTTTAACCGTCATCTGTGTTAATCTGTTTAATCTGAGGTTAAAAATTCACCACAGATTAAACAGATTTAACAGAAATTACACAATTAGTGCTAAACGCGTTTTAACCGTTTGAGTACTGCCCAGGCGATTGCACCTCCGATTAGAGCGGTCGCGAACTGGGGCCAGCTCATCATCTGCGCGACTTTAACGGCCAGGGTGTTCTGGGCCAGGAGCCTGCTGATAAAACCGACGCTGGCGAAGAGAAAAATGAATTTTAGGCCCGCCCCGATCACTACCCCGTACCAATAGCCTTTATCGCCTGAAATAAAATCGCTTATCCGGTCTACGCTTAAAACCAGGATGACATTGCTGATCATAATAAAAGGCACTACCGGGGCCAACACCGCCGGCAACAGCCCCCCGGACAAGGCCATCAGGCTGGGGATCAGGCACAGTACCAGGGCGCTCCGGACCCCGACCACGAACAAGGTAATGATCAGGATCGCGTTCACGATCGGCCCGGTCAGCCACTGCAGATGGATAAAAAACGGCAGGACGGTAGCGACGGTGGCTAATGCTAAAAATTGCGTTACCGCCTTTGTATTGACCATAGCGGCCGCTTTTTCTTTTGCGTATTCCATATTGTTTAGTTTCAGCCCGAGGCTGATCCGCCTGGGGCGGAAATTAGTTAATTAGTTAATTAGTTAATTAGGCTACTAAATAAATACAAAAAATCCTAATTAACTAATCCCTAATCCCTAATTAACTGATCACTCGGTAACGACGCTCGCCTTAGCTACAATCCCGTACAGCCCGTCCAGTTTTTTCGTTAAATCCCTGATCTCCTTAGCCGTCCCCTTGACCGCGACCGTGATCAGGCCGGTGCAGTGCTCGATGCACATCGGCTGGACGTTTACCCCGAGCCGGGCCATGATGAGGTGGCCATTATCGGTCAGGATCTGCTGTACGTCCTTGGCATGAGACTGACGGTCCTCTACCAGGATCGTAATCGTTCCCAAATGTTGCTTATTCGCCATATTTTTAACCTAATAAAATGAATTTATAAATTCCGTATATACAGTTTACCATTTTTTAATGATTAATTATCATGTCGAGCGACCGGAGGGAATCGAGATATCCCTTATACTCAGCCAACCTTTAAGCTAATATAATTAAAACCGATTATTTCGACAGAGCCCTTCGTCCTTCGAAATTCGACATTCGCAATTCATCTTTAATACTTTTTCCTCTCTTTATACGTTGTATGCAATACCTGATGTTCCAGCTTCCCCCGCTCACCCAGCCAGGCTAGAATCTCCATCACGCCCTTATTCTCATGCGCCTTCCTGATCTTCCGGCTTTTATCGAGTTCGTAGATGGCGGCGATCCGCTTTTCCCGGATTTCCGGCGTGGTCGGGATCGGCTGGCCCCCGCCGCCGATACAGCCGCCGGGGCAGGCCATCACTTCGACATAATCGTATTTATCTAAATTAGGGATGATCGCTTTCGCATTCCTGATTTCGTTCACCACCGCCACCCGGAGTTTTTTTCCGGCCATAGTAACGGTCGCTTCTTTAATCCCCTGATGCCCCCGGACCTCCCTGAATTCGAGCCGGCTGCGGCAGATCTTGGCGCCGGAATCGCCGCATAAGCGGACAGCGGCGGTGCGCAGGGCCGATTCCATCACTCCCCCGCTCGCGCCGTAGATCGCGGCCGCGCCCGAATACTCGCCAAGCGGATTATCCGCCGGGGCGGGCTCGAGGTTGGGAAAGTCGATATTATGCTTTTTCATCATAAAGGAAAACTCGCGGGTGGTCAGGACATAATCGACCGGATAGTTCCCGGCGATCTTCATCTCCGGCCTCGAGGCTTCGAATTTTTTCGCGGTACAGGGCATGATCGACACCACCACGATATTTTTCGGGCTTATTTTCAGTTTCTGCGCCCAATAAGTCTTGATCGCGCCGCCGCCGTGGATATGGGGCGAACGGGCGCTGGTCAGGTTCGGTATCAGCTCCGGATGGTAATGTTCGACGAAATTGACCCAGCCGGGACAACAGGAAGTCATCATCGGGAGTTTGCCTTTATTCTTGATGCGTTCCAAGAGTTCCTCCGCTTCCACGACCGTGGTGATATCGGCGGCGAAATTGACATCGAAGACGTAATCGAATCCGAGCTCGCGCAGGCCGGAAACGATATTATCTGTCATAATACTACCGTAAGGTAAGCCAAAATCTTCCCCGATCGAAACCCGGATCGAAGGCGCGAACTGGGCCACGACGGTCTTGCCTTTCTTGTCCGCAAGCTGTTTTTCCACGACTTCCCAATGCGTTTGCTCCTGGGCCGCGCTTACCGGGCAGTGAAGTGCGCACTGCCCGCAGAGGATGCAGTGCTTATCCTTGGCCGGCACCACTTCCTGGTCGATCCCCTTCCCTTTCAGCTCGAGATAATTGATATCCTGGATGAGGGCGCAGGCATCGACGCAGTTGCGGCAGTCGATGCACTGCGAGCCGTCGATCTCGACCGCGTTCGCGAATTTATAGGTCTGCCGCCGGGCCTTGCGGTCGGAAAACCGGGTGATCTTGACTTTATATTTTTTGGCGAAGCCTAAAAGCGGGCACTGGAAGCGCCAGACGCAGGTCGGGCATTTCTCGATATGCTCGGCGAAGATCAGCTCGATATTGAGGTTGCGCGCCCGCTTAACGGCGTCGCTCTCGGTAAAAATCTCCATCCCCTCTTCGACCTGAGTGTGGCAGGACAGTTCGAGATGGTGCCGCCCCTTGATCTCGACCACGCAAATCCGGCAATTCCCCTTGATCGGAAAATCCGGATGCGAGCACAGCCCCGGAATATACACCCCGTTATCCTTAGCCACGTGCCACACGGTCTGACCTTCCTCGCAGGTTATATCTTTACCGTTCAATT
>CAZYKS010000097.1:0-4192 GCA_964648375.1 uncultured Gammaproteobacteria bacterium
ATTACGATTGTCAGCGATTCGGAAAATGTTTATATCAGGTAAAAAATCCGATTACTGAACGCACGGAAAGACAATCAAGGGCCAAGGATAATTATATAAGAAAAGAGAAAATAATTGAATACATCAAGACCTTGAAAAAATCAAAAAAAATGCTATAATTATATTAAGTTGTTTTTAGATTCTGTTGTCTGTTGTCAGCTTACTGTTCAGTTTCGTCTTAAAAAAGTAGAGTAAAATTATCATTTAATAATGGAATTTTCGCTTTTTAGCGGATTCCTACAGTATATATGGCGGATAAAAAAAAGGTGTTAATCGCGGAAGATGACCAATTGATCAGTAAGATGTATAAAACCAAACTCGAAGCTGACGGATATAAGGTTATTACCGCGGATAACGGTGCGGCCGCCCTGGAAGCCGTAAAATCCGAAAAGCCCGATATTATTTTATTGGATATCATTATGCCCCAGTTGGACGGATTCTCGGTCCTGAAAGAACTGAAATCAGACAACGCCACTAAATCGATAAAAGTATTAATGCTGACTAACTTAGGCACGGATGAAGATATGGCCAAGGGTAAAGAACTGGGCGCTGACGATTATATCGTGAAAGCCAGCATGACACCGTCCCAAGTCAGTGCGGAAATTAAAAAACACTTAACATAACCATATAATGCGAATCCACGAATGAATGCGAATACCGCGAATTGAGAGTTCATCTACTGTTATTGCGGGCTCTGGTTTACCGGGGCGCGGCAACCCCAAAACTCGAAGGTAATATATAAAAATCCTCACGTTCCTTGCTTTCGCCGAAGCCTTCGGGATGACATAGAATTCACAGTTCGCAGTATTCGCATATTAATTTGCAGTATTCGCATTATATTTTATT
Source organism: uncultured Gammaproteobacteria bacterium (assembly GCA_964648375.1). Classification (GTDB taxonomy): domain Bacteria; phylum Patescibacteriota; class Patescibacteriia; order Patescibacteriales; family UM-FILTER-48-10; genus CAZYKS01. The sequence continues at coordinate 886 of CAZYKS010000097.1, forward strand.
TTTATGCAAAACCGAGAAAAAGAGTATCCGTTCGAATTATCGAAAACTAAAGTTGAGGGGGTAACCGAAAAATTCGACCTGGCCGACCCGGTCGAGCGCCGGAAATATTTCGAAAAAAAGGCCGGTCCGGAAATCGAGAAAATCAAGAATAGCCTCGATAATAATACTTTTATCGCGTATTGGCTGGGGAAAAAGAACTCCGGCAAGGGCACCTATTCGAAATTAATGAAGGAAGTGTTCGGCGAGGAGCGCATCGGCCATATATCGGTCGGCGACGTGGTCCGATCTATCCATAAGGATATGGAAAATGAAGAACGCAAGCGGGAGATTCTGGACTATCTGAAAGAACATTACCGCGGCTTTATTTCAGTGGACGAGGCCTATAACGCGCTTTTAAAACGCGACACCAAGACCCTCTTGCCGACCGAGTTCATCCTGACTTTAGTCAAGCGCGAGATCGATAAGATGCCGAAGAAGACCCTGTTTATCGACGGCTTTCCTCGCGAGCTCGACCAGGTATCGTATTCGCTCTATTTCCGCGACCTGATCGATTACCGCACTGACCGCGATATTTTTATCGCGATCGATATTCCGGAAGCGGTGATTGACGAACGGATGAAATACCGCGTGGTCTGCCCGAAATGCCAGACGCCCAGGAATCTGAAACTGCTCGCGACCAAGGACGTCGGCTACGACGAAAGCGCTAAAAGTTTTTATCTGAAGTGCGACGACCCGGTGTGCGGCGGGGCGCGCATGATCGGAAAAGAAGGCGACGACCTCGGGATCGAAACCATCCGCGAACGGCTTGAACTCGATGACCAGCTGATCGACCGGGTCTTCAGCCTGCACGGCATTCCCAAGATCCTGCTGCGGAACGCGATTCCGGTAGACCAGTCCGGAAAGCTGGTGGATGACTATGAAATTACGCCGGAATATTATTATGAACTGGGCGATGGCGGGAAAGTAATCACCAAGGAGCGTTCCTGGGTGATTAAGGATGATGCCGGCCGGGACGCGCACAGTCTCCTGGCGCCGCCGGTGGTGGTATCGCTGATCAAGCAGTTGGCGAATATACTGTAACATTTTTCCGGTGTCTGCGTATTAATAGGTATGTGGAAAAGGCGGAAAGTTAAGGAAATATTAAAATTTTTTTACCTAATTTTAAATAAAATATTTCCGCTTGACAAGCCAGATAAAATATAATAGGATAAAATGAGTTAAATAAAAAATTTATGAACCAAGCCATCCGGACAATCATGACTTTTACCAAAGAGCTAGTCGTAATGCTAGTCGGTATTATTATGATTGTAATTGAGACCGGGGTGGCTAAGACAGCATAAGTAAACTATATCATTCAGATAGACAAAGCCACCCAGAACTCAACCGGGTGGCTTTTTCGATGGTTTTTCTGAATTTAATTTAAGCGCTACCTATCGATAGGGGTTTATCGAAAGCCCTATCGATAGGGGGCGCTTCGGGGGAAGCGATCCTTCCCGACCCAACCTGTTTTTTTCAGAATTCCGTTATCGGAATAATACAACCCCTGGAATAAACGGCAGTAGGTCCGCCCAAGTGGTACCAGCGCCCCTTTTACTATAATTATGATCTTTTGAAACAAAAACTTTTTATCGATGGAGGAGGTAACGTATTATGTGCATTGTACAATCAGTAGATGAAGTAAATGATGACGTATGTGTAGTCGGATCTTCCCGTGTTGAGAAAATGTTCAGTTTATCCGAAGATAAAGATAAAATCGTAACTAAAATGACTGCAGCGGTTGCCGAAGGCAAAATGGATCTGGCTGAAAGCCTGCAAGAAAAATTACGGAAAGTAAAACTAGAGATGCAAAACTTAACCGGAGTCTTGGGAGAACCGGGACGCACCCCTCCAACATGATAAAAATTATTTGACTAATCCGGGGAGTGAGTTTTCCTCCCCACCCTTGATTTTTATTAATTTATATAGAAATAATCCGTATAACAGATTGGATTATTTCAAGCAGTAGCACATTAAATATAACCTTAATTAACTTATAAGGAGGCTAATATGGTCGATATAGGATATTGCGATAATGGTTTGATGGATTCATTTTTGAATCATCAAAAGAAAAAAGAATCAATTGAAAAAGAGCTGGCCGATCCGGATGTTCCGAAAGAAAAAATACCGTTATTACGGCAAAGATTATCTAAGTTGAGTACGGTTTTGACGCGTCAAAAGGAAAAACTGCTGGCAGTTTGCCAATAATGAATTTAGATGATTCAACTTTAAATTTACCGGGAGCAATTCCTTGCTCCCTTTACATACGATAAATGCACATTAGAAAATATTTCGAGTAAAATATGAATAACGGCGACATCCGTAAACAGGTTTAACTGACCAACCAGTCAAATTAACCCGCATATTTTACTTCAAAGTGAAGAAGGCATCAATTTCTTCTTCCACAAGGCGTGGAATGGCGGTAATCCCGTATTAATAAACATTTCACCCTGGCTAAGGGAGGCGCTAATCGAAGACATATTCGGTTAAACCCTCCCTTACCCACCCTATTTAAATAAATCGTTTATATATGAATTTTATTCAAAGGAAAACAGAAATTATTATCGAGATTATTATCCGGATCATCATTATTGATGATCTCGTTCGGATTCCTTTGAAGATATAAAAGAATAGTAAATAAAATATAAAAGGGCTATCTTCAAAGGCAAGATAGCCTTTATTAGTTAAGACGATCTTTGAAAAATATTCGATAAACAATATAGTCAAGCAATTATAATTATTTTTACAGAAAAGGAGGCGTATTCATGCCAAAAGGAAAAATTTTTACGGACCCCAATGAAGTTTTGAGTTTATTACATGAAAATCAGCGTGTGGTGGTTGGTAAAAAAAGGGATGGGCAATATATTGTCCATGGGAACCCGGTAGAACGACGGGACGCGAAAGGAAACAATGATATTATACAACTTAAAGCCGGTGCAGAGGGTTGGTATGGCGATGGCAACGTTTATGTTCTTCCAGGGGATATTCTCCCTCTTTAACTTAAAATTCAAAGTGATAAATGCATGAATTGAATGTGATGGAAAGCAAAGGAGGTTTATCGTGAAAGACAAAAAAGATAAGTGTAAGGTAAAGGAGTGCCTAAATAGGGTAAAAGGGGTAAAAAAGCCCTGTTGTAAAGACCCTGGTGAATGGGCCCGAAATAGTAATTGTCCGTTTGGACCTGATTGAAGATTATAGTTTTTACCCCCTGTTAAATAGTTTTAAAAACAATTATTTAACAGGGGGCTATTTTTTTCTGAATTTTTGACAT
>CAZYKS010000098.1:0-4192 GCA_964648375.1 uncultured Gammaproteobacteria bacterium
GCCGGAATCGTACCTTCCCCAAACAGCTTTTTCCCCTGCCCGAGCGTCAGCGGGTAAATTACGAGCCGGAGTTCGTCTACCAGGTCGTTTTTCAAGAGAAACTGAATAAGCTGGCTGCTTCCCCAAACATGAAGGTCGGAACCTTCCGTATTTTTGAGTTTTTTAATATCTTCCAAATTCTTAAGGAATGTAGTGTTTTTCCAATCGGATTTTTCAAGAGTGTTGCTTATGACGTACTTCATGCCGTCATTTATCCCCGGCCAACCATCCGCGTGTTTCGGCCAGTAGCCGGCAAAAATCTCATATGTTTTTCTGCCCAACAGATATTCAGCAGGTTGCATATTTTTTTCGAAAAACGCACTGCCGTTAGCGTCCGCATACGGTGAAACCCAACCGCCATATTTAAAACCTTCCGCAGTATCTTCCTTGGAGCCTCCGGGAGCCTGCATTACGCCATCTATGGTAATCATAGTTATAACGATTATTTTTCTCATAAGTTTAATTTCAATTTTTATCGCCACCGGAGCTTATATTAAACATCCAAATAACGCCGTATTTGTCTTTTAGTTTGCCGAAAATATCGCCCCAAAACTGCTTTTCCAGCGGCTGCTCCACTGTGCCACCAGCGCTCAAATCCTCGAAAATCTTTCTTAGTTTCCCATCATCATCTCCTTCTAGAGTCAACTCGATCTTTTTCGCTTCCGGGCTGGCTTCTTTTGCGTCACTGCCCATAAGGGCAAAGTCCTGGCTTTGCAGGCGGGCATGCATTATCCAGTCATTTACGCTTTCGTCCTCGCCCATGTTCGCTTCGGCGTAAGTCTGCGTAGTGAGTTCTCCGCCAAAGACATTCTTGTAAAATTCCATGGCCTCACGGCAAGCGCCCTTGAAATAAATATAAGGAGTTAAATTTATGCTTGTCATATTTTCTATTTAATTAATAATATAATTATGTTTGGCTTGCCGCTTTTTCCAATTCAGCGATATTAATTTTCTTCATTTTGAGCATTGTATTAATCGCTTCATTGGAACGCATAAGTTCGGACATGTTTTTCGGGATTATCTGCCAGCTCAAGCCGTATTTATCCTTAAGACAGCCGCAGACTCCCGATTCAGTAACGGCCGATAGTTTCTCGAAAAAATAATCTATTTCGGCCTGATCTTCGCATTCCACATATAGCGAAACCGCCTCGCTTAATTTAAAAATCGGTCCGCCGTCCAGGGCCATGAATTTTTGTCTGTCAAGCTCGAATACCCCGGACAGAACTTTTCCCTCCATCTCCGGCATACCCGGGGTTTCCATACCTTTCTCATAGCGGTGGATGGAAACTATTTTCGATTCATTATTCTTATGCGGAGCGTTGTTAAAAATATCAACATAAAAATTCATCGCCGCCTCAGCGTCCTTTCAAACCATAAAAATGTAGTTATTTTCTGTATATATTTTTAAGTAAATATTTAAATTACATTTGGATTATATAATAATATAATTAATATTAGATTAAATAATTTGGAGAAAGAATACCTTTCCCAACTGTTTTATGATATGAAATTATATTTTCTTTAAAATTAATTTTATTTAATACCAAAACACCCGCTTAATTTAGCGGGTGTATGTATGTAATCTGTTAGATATCTTGATTGTTAACGCTTGCTCCATTGCGGTGCGCGGCGGGCGCCTTTCAGCCCCGGTTTCTTTCTTTCTTTTTTGCGGGCGTCGCGCGTTATCCAGTCTTTCGAGCGCAATACCGGTTTCAAGTCCTTATCGACCGCGACCAAAGCCCGGGCGATTCCGTGCCGGACCGCTTCCGCTTGTGACATAACTCCCCCACCCTTTACTAATACGGAAAAATTATAATCGCGAAGTAATTTGGTAAGCTTCAGCGGCTGGGTAATTATCGAAACTTTATCCGGGGTAAAATAACGGTTAATTTTTTGGTTATTAACCATAATTAAACCGTTTCCGTTTTTAAATAGCCGAACTTGGGCGATAGCGGTTTTGCGCTTACCCACAGATGGAATATATTTCCCTTTAAATTTGACCGGTTCTTCGTGTTTAATTTTAGTATTTTTTTCTTCCATAATATTTTAAAAGAATAAGCTTGTCCGCTTATTTTATACGCAAACGTTTTAACATCCCGTTTCTCAGCCGGGTAGGAGGCAGCATTTCCCGGACAGCCCGCATCAGCACTTCTCCGGGATTTTTAGCGTATATTTCCGACAATTTTTTGGTTTTCAGGCCGCCGGGATAGCCGGAGTAGCTATAATATTGTTTTTGGTCGAATTTTTTTCCGGTAAATTTCAGCTTCCCGATGCCGCTGACTTCCACGATATCGCCATTATCGATATGCGGCTGGTATTCAGGTTTATGTTTACCGCGCAATAAAGTAGCGATCCGTGTCGCCATCCGGCCAACGGTTTTATCGGTTACATCGATTTTATGCAGTTTTCTGTCTATTTTTACCATATAGATAAATTTAAAAATTTTAAGAAGACATTGGTTAGCAGATAAAAATATTTTTTATTCGTTTACCCGTCTTACCTTCTTTGCCTTATTCGCCCTCTATCCCTTCTCGAAACGATTCGCAATTCGTAGATGATCGATATCTATACCAATTCAATCTGTACCACCTTCGCCCCGTCCCCTTCCCGGTTTCCGATTTTTACGATACGGGTATAACCGCCTCCCCGCTCCTTATAGCGGCCGCCGAGCACTTCCATGCATTTTTTTACCGCCATCGGCTGGGGCAGGACTTTAACCAGCTGCCGGCGGGAAGCTAAGTCGCCGCCTTTGGACACTGTAATCAGTTTTTCCACTATCGGTTTTACGGCTTTGGCTTTCGCTTCCGTGGTTTTGACTTTTTCGTATAAAATAATACTCGCAGCCAGGTTCCTAAGCATCATCTCGCGCGGAGCTTTTTTTCTACCCAGTTTTGTATCGTTTTTCTTATGCCTCATGTTGAACACGAATGGCCGCGAATATCACGCCAATAGCCACATAATTAATTATAATTAATCTTCTTTTTTCGGACGGCCCCGTTTTTTCTTGGGCTTATCCTCTCCGTCCGCTTCGGTTTCGCCGTCTTCATCAGTTTTTTCCGCTTCCGCGTCCGGTTCCCCGGCCGCTTCCACTATATTCACGTCGATTTCCTCACCGGCGTCTTCCCCGTCTTTAGCGGCGGACTCTTCCTCTTCTTCCCCTCTTTCTCCGATCAGGGCGTTAAGCTGTTTTAACAGGATAGCCACCGCCAGCTTAAAGGCTTCTTCGGGGGTGATCGTGCCGTCGGTAGTGATCGTCAGGTTAAGTTTGTCCCAGTTGGTCATTTTACCGACGCGGACATTTTCGACATTGACCGACGTCGCCAGCACCGGAGAATACAATGAATCCAACTCGATATAGCCGATCTCTTTCTGTTCGCTTTCACGGTTTTCGATCACTTCATATCCGCGGCCTTTACTTACGTAGATCGTGAATTTAAGGTTTCCGCTGATGTCGGTAATTTCCGCCAGCACCAGGTCAGGATTCGCGATTTCGACATTGGCGTTCTTTTTGATATCGCCGGCCGTTACTTTCTTTTCGCCATGGACTTCCAGCTCAAGCTTTTCGATCTCATCACTATGGAGCTTTAAGCGCAGTTTTTTTATGTTTAATTTTATTTCCAGAATATCTTCTTTAACATTAGCTAATGAAGTGAATTCATGGTCAGCCCCTTCGATCTTGACCCCAACCACCGCAGCGCCTGGCAATGAAGATAGCAGCACCCGCCGGAGCGAATTCCCGAGTGTAATCCCGTAACCGGGATAACATGGTTCGACGACCATAGTACCTTCGTTATCGTTTTTTCCGGGATTGAATTTAATTTTGCCCGGCAATGCGATTGATTCCATATTGTTAGAAATATGAAAAATAAGAGCAAGAAGAATAAAAAGAATTACATATTATTACTTTGCAATTTTCTTATTTTTCTTATTTTTCTTATTTTTCTTATTTTATCCCGCACCTTCTAATCATACCCTCAGCTGTTTTTTCCAGCCGGCGAGATAAATATTATTAATATATTATAAAAGAAATTTCTGTTTGAAACCCAAAAGCACTCCCGAAGGAGGCGGGCTTAACGCGAATAGAATTCAATAATCATCTGCATGTTGATGTTGGTATTGATATCCGCCATCGCGGGAGCATGCAACACCTTAG
>CAZYKS010000099.1:0-4131 GCA_964648375.1 uncultured Gammaproteobacteria bacterium
TGTTTTCGCACTCTTGGTTTTCAGCTGATTTTCCGTATGGTCCTGCCATTTATTCCGGTCAAAGTCGCGTTCGTAAAGATATTCCTGCTGCAGGATCATCTGGTCCAGGAGATCGGCGTCTTTGGCCACTCTGGATTCGAGGCTGGTGCGCTCTTCATATTCCTTTTGCAGGTCGGTAATGTCCCCGTAAATCGGCAGCCCTTCCAATTGCGCCTGCCTGACCGCTTCATCATCGACTTCCAGATATTGTTTATGCACCCAGTTAGCATCGCCGGTACGGGCTTCGCCGATATCATGGAACAGGCACATTTTCACCACTTTATCCGTGTCGCATGCTTCCATCTTGGCTAGCATCATGCCGATGACTGCTGTCCGAAAACTATGGTCGGAAATATTGTCGCTGGCACCGGCCAGGACTTGTTTATGGTTACGGAACATCCGCCGCAGGGTGGCGATTTCGAAAAAAAAGTTTACGATTTTTTCCTGTGAATCCATAATTAATGCTTAATTACCCACGAATTTACAAATCTTAATACAAATTTACTAATTTACGATTATATTTATTTGTATATTTGTAACTTAATTTGTATATTCGTGGGTATTTATGTATTACACTATTTTTTAACTCATAAATACCGTTAAAAATAAGCTTCGATATCTTCGCTTAATATTTCCAGGTCCGGACAATCTTTATCCAAATAGCACTCATAAATGCCGTACTGGAGATTTTTTATTTCCCGGCCTTCGCTTACCAGTTCCGCCATCACCCGGCTGCGGTTACCGCTGCGGCAGAGAAAAATCACTTCTTTATCCCAATTAATCTCATCCAAACGGCTTCTCAGCTCCCCCATCGGTATTAGTTTCGAGCCCCTGATCCGCGCAATCGCGTATTCTTCCGGCTGGCGTACGTCGATCAACTCCAGCTTTTCCCGGTTTTGTAACAGTTCCTTAAATTGTTTTACGCTAATTTCTTTTGCTGGCATATAATTCTAACAGCCTTACTTGTCCGCCAAGGTTTTGGGGCAGACGGAAGTCCGGGGGATCCAAAAGCATTAGCTTTTTTTAATCCCAATCCACGCTTCAGCGCCATTTATTTTTATATCCTTGCTTATATCCGCTTCATCGCTCCCACCCTCATCCATCTTGCCGGCGAGCGTGTCTTTAGCGATATCCGAAGCATGTTTCAGTATCGCCGCCTTGATTTCACTATTATCAGTCGTCCAGAAAATCTCGACCTTATCCTTAATCGTCAGCCCTGCGTCTTTCCGTAAGGCATTTATAAACCTTACCAGCTCCCGTTTTATCCCTTCCTGCTTAAGCTCAAGAGTTAGCTCCGTGGTTAATTTTACGTCCAGGTTGCCCGTACCTTTGCTGGTCTTTACCTCTTTCACATTCACTTCATCTTCGATCAATTTTTTATAATCTTTTCCCAGGTCGTATTTCATATTGCTAATTTCCAATTTCTGGAGTGGCTGCCGGACCCGGATCCCGGCCTCGTCCCGGGCCGCTAACCCCAATTCCACGATTTTCCTCGTCTCCTCCATCTTCTCGATAATTTTGGAATAATCTTGACCGTCCAATAGAGGCGCAAAATCTTGCGTCTCCGGAGTAGTCCATGGTTCGAGATGGACTGATCGTTTCTCGTCTTTAAAATCATACCCGCTTACCTTCTGCCAGATCTGTTCGGTGATAAAGGGCATAAATGGTGCGACCAGTTTGGATAATTCCATTAACACATAACCGGTGGTTGCCAGGGCGGCTTGTTTATCTTTATTATCTTCAGACTTAAACCTGTCCCGAGAGCGCCTAATGTACCAGGTAGACAGATCATTGATAAAATCCGTCAGCGGCCGGCTGGCCCGAGGCAAATCGTACTTATCCATATTCTCGGATACCTCCATGATTAACTGGTCCAATCTTGCCAAAATCCAGCTGTCCAAAATATTATCCGATTTTATTTCTAACTTCTTACTTCTAACTTCAAACTTTTCACTAGCGTACATGGAATAAAATTTATACACATTCCAGAGAAGCATCACGTTCTTCCGGAACACATCCCTTAGGTCGAGCTCGTTAAAATTGATATTTTCCGAATGCATTATCGATGAACTCATTAAATACAGCCGGAGCGCGTCCGCGCCGAATTCGTCGATCACTTTCGAGGGGTCGGGAAAATTCTTTTTCGACTTGCTCATCTTCTCGCCCTTTTCGGTCAGGATCACGCCGGTCGTAGCCACGTTCTCGAAGCTGTTGGAGTCGAACAGGGCGGTCGACATAACATGCATGACGTAAAACCAGGCTCGGGTCTGCGAGATATATTCGCTGATATACTGGGCCGGAAAAGTACTCTCGAACTTTTCCTTATTCTCGAACGGGTAATGGTGCTGGGCGAAAGACATCGAACCGGACTCAACCCAGCAGTCGAACACCTCCTTGATGCGGTGCATCTTGCCCTTGCACCGAGGGCACGGCCAGGTAATCCCATCAATAAAATGCGAATGGATATCCTTGATCCGGTGGGGCAATTCCCTTAATTCCGCTTTGTTTATATAATGCTGGCTTATAAATAAATCCTTAATTGCTTCAAAAAAATCATTATCGGTTAAATATGCTTCTAATACCGTCAGGGGATCACCATGGGAAACGATCAACACTTTCTTGTCATTATGACTTATCCGCAAATCCCGGTAAAAACCGGCCAAACGGTCCCTGATATCGGTCCAATTTTCACCGTTGGGATAGGCACGGTCGCTACCCCGGTTTCTGTCTTGAATTATCTCCTCGCTATATGGTTTCCCCTCTAAATCTCCGAAGTCCACTTCCCGCAACCGGCTGTCTTCGATTACCTGAATGCCGAGTTCATCGGCTACGATGGACGCTGTTTCCCGGGTACGCTCAAGGTCTGAACAGATAATGAGGTCGATCCCTTTGTCCTTTAATGTTTGCGCGGTCTTTTTGGCGTCGTTTTTCCCTTTAGCGGTCAATTTATAAGCGCTGCCGAGTGCGCTCGAATAGACCTTTTTTACGTTGCTTTCCGCTTCACCGTGCCGCATGATATAAAAGCTGCCTGAATCGGTCTTTTTTTCGAGGTCGGCGACCGATCCGATAATCACCCGTTCCTGGCACTGGCCGCATTCCCAGATCGGCATCGGCGTGGCGAAATAACGGTTGCGCGAAATATTCCATTCCGGCGCCTGTTAGATCCCTAGGGCAAAGCGGCCGTGTTTCAAATATTCAGGAAACCAATAGATATTTTCGTTCAACTCGAGCATCCGCTTCCGGAGTTTATCGATCGCGATAAACCAGGCCGGAATAGCGTTATAAAAAAGCTGGGTATCGCAGCGGTAGCAGAAGGGATAGGAATGGGTAAAATCCTCTTTCCAGTATAACAGACCGCGCTGATCCAGATCGGCGATGATTTGAGCATCGGCTTTTTTGAAGTACACGCCCTTGAATTGCGGTACGTTATCGTTAAAAAAGCCTTTCTCGTCCAGGGCCGGAATTACGGGCAGATCGAGCTTAAGCCCGAGATTATAGTCGTCTTCGCCGTAGACGACGGCGGTGTGTACGACTCCGGTACCGTCCTCGACCGTCACGAAATCGGCGGCCGCGACGTAATGCGCTTTTTTCCCGCTCTTCTTTAGCGCCGGCACGTCGAACAACGGTTCATATTCGAGACCAACCAGCTCCTTACCCTTAAACTCGCTTACCAGCTCGTACTCATCCGTTAATATTTCCAGCCGCTCTTTCGCCAGCACTAAAAATCCACCATTGATTTTAACTAACGCATAATCTATGTCCGCGCCTACGGCTAAAGCCACGTTTCCCGGCAGGGTCCAGGGAGTAGTGGTCCAGGCGAGGATCGAAACGTCGGACAACGGCCGATTCACATCTTCAGTAATATAAAATTTTTCTTCTCCGGTCTGGTAAATTTTTAATGCGTTTCGTGACGGCGGATAATCAATTTCCGGCAGGTTGTCGGGCGCGAACCATCCGACTTTCTCGTGTTCATCCGGCAGCATCACTTTCGGCTCGCCCTTAATTTCGGTTTCATAGCACACGGTCTCGAACAACCGGCCCTCGAGAATATCCGGCATGGCGCTAATCGCTTTTGCCGATTTAACTTCGACG
>CAZYKS010000100.1:0-4054 GCA_964648375.1 uncultured Gammaproteobacteria bacterium
GATGGCGCCTTGCTTCCTCAGGTCATCCTTGATGATCTTCTGGCCATCCTTGACCCAGACGCTTAAGCCTTTGGGAATGATGAACTCCTTGACTTTTTGCGCGGTCGATACCACCTTAACGTATTTTTCCTCGATTCTCGCTTCTCCCGCTTTCCGGGCGGTAACGGTCGTTTTATCGAGCGTAAACAGCGGCTGGTCGGCCTTAACCGCCTCGCCGTCTTTTACCAGAATTTTCGGCTTCATTTTCGCTTTCTTGCCGCGCAAACCGGCTTCCTTGGCCGTCTCGGCGAAATAATACCGGTCCGTATCCGTGCCTTGGTAGACTATCTTGACGATTTTTTGCTGCGGGTTGGTGACGATAACTTTTCCGGTTTCGTCCTCAATCGATCTTTGGGCCGATTCGATCTTAACTTTTCCGGCCGTATCGCTGATAAAGGCTTTCCGTTTGGGCGGGCGGGCTTCGAATATTTCCTCGACCCGCGGCAACCCCTGGGTAATATCTTCCAGGCCGGCGACGCCGCCGGTATGGAAGGTCCTCATGGTAAGCTGGGTGCCGGGCTCGCCGATCGACTGGGCCGCCACGATGCCGACCGCAGTGCCCATATTTACCGGCTTATTATAGCCGAGGTCATAACCATAGCATTTGATACAGACCCCCCGGTTCAGTTTGCAAGTCAGGACCGAACGGACAATAACTTTATCGATCTCGTTTTTAATCAGTATTTTAATCGTTTCTTCGGATAAGATATCGCCTCTTTTAAGAAGCGTTTTCCGGCCGTTTTTGACGTCCTGGGCCAGATAGCGCCCGATTATGCGCTTATAAAAATCCTGCCCGGTGTCTTCGCTCTCTTCCCGGGTTATTATCATCCCTTCTTCATCGCCGCAATCATCGGAAGTAACGATGACGTCCTGGGCGACATCTACCAGGCGGCGGGTCAAATAGCCGGCGTTGGCGGTCCTCAGGGCAGTGTCGGATAGCCCTTTGCGCACGCCGTGGGTAGAGATAAAATATTCGAGCACGCCGAATCCCCGTTTGAAATTCCCTTTAACCGGCAATTCGATAATATCGCCGGACGGGGAAGTTACCAATCCCTTCATCCCCAGGATCTGCGTCAACTGCGCCCAGCTGCCGCGCGCACCGGATTCAATCATCGAATGTACCGGCCCGTGTTTGGGCAGGCCGGTGCGGCATACTTCCGTAACCTTTTCCTTGGTGCTGGTCCATAATTCGATGATCTTGCCGTAGCGTTCGCTTTCGGTCAGGAGCCCGTCTTCGTATTGCTCCTGAATGCTTACCACCTGCTCGTTCGCATCTTCGATCAGCCGGTCTTTCTCTTCGAAGCCCGGCAAATCGCCGATACCCCAGGACAAGCCGCTCTTGGTTATAAAAGCAAAGCTCATGTCTTTGATCTCATCCAGGAACCTGACCGCCCGTTCCTCGCCGTATAAGCGGTAACAGTCTTTGGCAAGATTCTTGAGTTTACCCTTGCCTACGACTTCGTTCACGAACCGGAGCTTTTCCGGCAGAACTTCGTTAAAGATTATCTTCCCCGCGGTAGTGATCAAGAGCCCCGGCTTGCTGAATTTTACCTTGATCCGGTCATGCAGTTTGATATGGCCGAGCTCATACGCCAGTTTCGCTTCCTCGGGAGAAGAAAATATCTTAAGTTCGCTGTCGGTACGGGTTATTTCGACATCGGTAGTCAGATAATAAGCCCCCCAAACGATATCCTGGTTCGGCGCGACGACCGGGTCCCCGGTCGCAGGCTTAAGTAAATTATGGGAAGCGATCATGATCCGACTCGATTCCTCCACCGCTTCCTCCGTCAGCGGTACATGCACCGCCATCTGGTCTCCGTCGAAATCCGCGTTAAAGGGGGTGCAGACGAGCGGATGGATCTGGATCGCCTTACCTTCGATCAGGGTCGGCTTGAATGCCTGAATGCCGAGACGATGCAGGGTCGGGGCGCGGTTCAGGAGCACATAGGCATCCTTGGTGATTTCTTCGAGTATGTCCCAGACTTCGTCATGGCCGAGATCGATATAGCGGGAAGCGCTCCGGACATTATGGACCACTTCGCGTTCAATCAGTTTACTGATGATAAAAGGCTTGAATAATTCGAGCGCCATTATTTTTGGCAGTCCGCATTGGTCGAGCTTAAGCTTGGGGTTGACCACGATTACGCTGCGGCCGGAATAATCGATCCTTTTTCCGAGCAGGTTCTGGCGGAAGCGTCCCTGTTTCCCTTTCAGCGAATCGGCCAGTGATTTGAGCATGCGCTTCTGGCCGGTCGAAGCGATCACGGTTTTGCCGTGGCGGGCGGAATTATCGATTAGCGCGTCTACCGCCTCCTGCAGCATCCGTTTTTCGTTCCGGCTGATCACCTCGGGGGCGTTCAGCTCGATCAGCTGCTTCAGGCGGTTATTGCGGTTAATTACCCGGCGATATAAGTCGTTCAGGTCGGAAGTGGCGAACCGGCCTCCGTCCAGGGCTACCATTGGCCTTAAATCCGGAGGAATTACGGGAACGATCGTGGTCACCATCCATTCGGGCCGGATATTATTAGCGCGCAGACTTTTTAAAAGCTTCAGGCGCCGGGTGATCTTCTCTTTCTTCGAATCGATCACATCAATCAGTTCTTTTTCCTGATCTTTGATGGTCTTGTCCAAATCGATCCGTTCCAAAAGCTTGCGCACGGCTTCGGCTCCGATTCCGGCTTCGAAAATATGCCCGTATTTCAGGCTTAAATTCTGATAGGCATTTTCGGAAATGATGAGTAGCGGCTTTAAATCCTTAAGTTCGCGCTGGGCCTGTTCGAAAGCGTTATTAAGATTCGCCAACTTATCGTTTTTTACCTCCACCAGGGCATCAACCTCGCCCTTGATCACGGTTTCCGCCTCACTCTCGCTTTTTCCGCTTTCGAGTAGTTTACCTTTTTTATTCTTGATTTCATTCACCTGCCGGGTATAGTCCGATTCAATCGCTTTTTTCTTCGATTTAAATTCCCCTTTGATCTGCTCCATCGTCGCTTCTTTCAATTCCTCGTTCACATCGGTAATGATAAAGCTGGCGAAATAGACCACCCGTTCCAGCGCCTGCATCGATAAATTCAGGATCAGGCCGATTTTGGATGAGATTCCCCGTAAAAACCAGATGTGGGTGCAGGGGGTATGGAGGGCGATATGCCCCATCCGCTCCCGGCGGACGATACTGCGGGTCACTTCCACGCCGCACTTATCGCAAACTATGCCTTTATATCTGATTTTCTTATATTTACCGCAATAGCATTCCCAGTCTTTCGAGGGACCGAAAATGCGTTCGCAAAACAGGCCGTCTTTCTCGGATTTTTGCGTCCGGTAATTGATCGTTTCCGGCCGCAGTACTTCTCCGTTAGACCAGGACAGGATCTCGTCCGGCGAAGCCAGTTTCAGCTTAATGGCGTCAAAGTCGGTGGTTTTGATTGGATTAAGCATATTATATTATATTAAATATTAATTAATATCGTTAAATAAAAGGCTGAATATGACTTAAGAGGGCAAGCAGGGCAAGAGAACATAAATTATTATAATATCCCCTCTTCCCTTCTAGCGCCTTCTTAAGCCTTCTCGAGTCTTCTATTATTTTTATTTCTTGCTTTCAATGATATTTTTAGCGATTTCAGCCTGTTTTTGCGCCGGCTGTAATTCTTTTTCGAATTCCTTTTCCTCGTTTTCTTCCGCCGCTTCTCCGTGCAAGCCTCCCAGCAGTTCGACATCAAGGCCCAGACCCTTAAGTTCCCGCACTAAGACGTTAAACGATTCCGGTACGTTCAGCTTCCTGATCTTTTCGCCCTTAATGATCGATTCGTAGGCTTTGCTGCGGCCGGGAACGTCATCGGACTTGATAGTCAGGATTTCCTGCAGGGTATGCGCGGCTCCGTAAGCCTCGAGCGCCCACACTTCCATCTCACCGAAACGCTGACCGCCGAACTGCGCCTTACCGCCGAGCGGCTGCTGGGTAATGAGCGAATACGGTCCGATCGAGCGCTGATGGATCTTGTCTTCGACCATGTGG
>CAZYKS010000101.1:0-4050 GCA_964648375.1 uncultured Gammaproteobacteria bacterium
TTGGGGGCGGCGTTGGTCGCCGGTAATTTACCAGCCGCTTATACCGGTTTTAATCCCGCCACAAGGCTGGGGATTATTATCCTGGCAGTGGCGTGCGTAGCGCGCCATATCTTGAATTCGGATACGGTTGCGGGAATTTTGCCCCGGAATAACGGTTTCGATAAACTGGCGATAATTCTGTTATTCGCCTGGATTAATACTCTGTCAGTAGCGGCATTCGTGTATATTTCGCCGGGGCGCAACAGCATATTTTTTTAACGGGAGGGAATGATGGTTAAAAAGAAAAGTTGGGAAAAGGAAAGGGTGACCGCGTTCACTATCACCTGTCCGGGGTGTAAAACCGTAGCGACTGTTGAAGAGAGCGTGGACAGGAGAACCGAAGAATTGATAAAAAAACTGGAAGTATGGGAATGTGAAATATGTGGAATGGATTTCGATCTGCTGGGCAATTGCCAGGCCCAGCCATTATAGCGTCCGGAAAACAATCGTTTTTTAAAGAATCCGGATTAAAGCCCAGCCAGCCGCTGGGCTTTTTCATGTCGCGGCTAAAGCGAAGGCCGTGTTTATCTATTGACAAAATAAAAAATTTTTAATATGGTATAATTTCCTTTATCCATAATTATGACCTTTAAATTTTTAAGGAGGAAAAAAGAATGGAATTGACCATCATGCCCCTGAAAAACAGGAAACAGCTCAATGACAGTTTCGTGATCATCGTAAACCAGCTGACGTTCGACGAAAACAAGGAATTCTTCTCTATGTTAACGGAACTTAACGGCCGAAAACAGGTTATATCTCCGCTTACGATACCGCCTCGGCTGAGGATAGCGGCCCGGCAGACCGGAAAAGGCTGGGAAGCGGTCGATACCGATGGATTCGGGAAAAGATTGACTTTCCTGTATGTCCGGCATTTCAGGGATTTAACCCTGCCGGAAAGTATGTCGAAAGAGAATATGGCGGTCATCGCCTATATCGACGCGTTGCCGGATGATACCCCGATCATACTCTATTGGTCATAAAAAGCATTATCCCGATAATAAATAAAAAAGAACCCTGGGCGAATCGATTCCGCGCAGGGTTTTATTCTGTAATATTACGGTTAAATTAAGGCCTTTTTTTGTAAAATGTTTTATGCTAACCTGTAAATATAAAAAGAAGATCATAAAAAATACAAAGGGGGGAGATATGAAAAAGCTCTTTACATACCAGTTAGCGGTATTAATCGCAATATTCGCCTTAGCGGGTACGGCCGCGGCTTATGCCGGAGTATTATATCCGCTCTGCCATTTTCAGATCAAAGGCAATACCCTGTTCGTATGCGTAACCGTCAATAACATCGAGTATAATAAAATGGAGATTTCGGTTTCCGAAAGCCAAATAACCGTCATTCGCGAACAGGAGAATACATTCGATGTGACCGTACACCGCCAGGGCGCGGTCTGGCCGGATGACGGCATGACGCTATACCGAGTTTCCGCCGACAATTTGAGCAAGATCGCGGAATCGATACCGATCGTGGGACTGAATGAAAATTTAAGAAAAACATCAAATAAATAAGGGGGTGAGACCATGAGGGAAAAAAGTTATAAGACTGGAAAAGGGGACCATTTGGTGGTTTTAATCGCCGGAAAGCATATTTATATAGCGGAAGTAATTTGCTCAAGACACATGCACGTAAAAGTCGAGGAAGAGGGCCATTTTTCCGATCTATGGCCGGGTGATTATGTTATCCTGGGGGAGGCGACAATACGGCTGCAACAGAATCTTTATACAGGTGTGGACGAACTTTTGAAATTTGCGAAAATTAATAAAGTAGGCGTTTTTTCCGGACTTGACAGTATCGGCGCCGATAACGGTAAACTATGCCCGGTTTCCGTTTCAATGATCCCGGCTTGACATTCGGTTCAATGATTTATCTTTCTATTAGGCGGTGAAATTACGCACCGCCTTTTTTATTATAAATTTTTTTCCATGATCACTGTTTGTCTTTTGGTTATAACGGTTTTATAGCCGGTGCGCTGGTATAAGCGTTTCGCCGGATTGTCCTTGAAAACTTCCAGCCGGATTTTCGTTTTTTTGGCTTTCCCCGCCTGCTTTTCGATCAGGCCCAGGATGTATGAACCGATTCCTTTTCCCTGGAACGGACCGGATATCTGGATATTATTGATAAAATAATGGTTTGGCCTGATTTTAACCTGATAATATCCGATGCGGCGGTTATTTTTAAGTATCATCCGGGTTTCTCCGGGGTTGTACTCCCGACGCATCATCCGCGGATTCCATCCGCCTAGGCATTTTTCAAAATAACCGGACATATTCCGCTTGGTCAGCCGGTAATAATAGGGGTAATCATCGGCGGCCGCTCGTCTGGTTTTTATATCTGGGTGCATATTTTTAAAAATAAAAACCGGACTGGGATTAACTCCGGGAACGCTCGGGAAGGTGAGGGCAAATAAAGACCAAATCTATTTGAGATGGCGTTTATATGCGCTTCTTGTTTACCTTCGGGATATCCCTCCACATGCTTCTTGAAGATTCTTTCCGCCTCGCGTTACTCCCCAATCCGGTAATCGTATTTTATCATAATAATTCTATCGGTCAAGGTTCGTCAGCCGGTTGGGCTTATTTAAAACAGCCGAAAATCCTCTTCCGGAAATTCGGTACTAAGTTTCTCTCGATGATTTTTCAGCCACCCCGTCCAAACCGATTGACTGATTACGAAATTTATGATTTAATCTAATGATAGTGAAAAATAAGCGGTTCATTACAATGTATGGAAATTTAAACTGATTTAGACGAAAGGAGTCGAATATGGAAATTTATTATGTCTGGTTAATCGCAGCGATCGTGGATATCGGGTTGATACTGTTTATTATCAGGTTGCATTTACGTAAACGGAAAACGAACAAAGCGGCGAAAACCAAGGGACGGATCGGAGTGGTCGAAAATCTGAAATTTACTTCCGGTAACGAATCGAAAAAAAGGATAACGGTGTTTCAGATCCGTGAATCGGAAGGGGTGGTATTTTACGCCGGCGTCGATGGGCATGACCGAAAATTATCCGAAGGTGATCAAATCGAACTTTGGCCTTTGAAAGAAAAAATCTTCGAGGATCGGTCTCTGTTTAAAATCGTCAGTAATCAGGGGACGCTAAGGCCTGTCAGGAAGAGTACTGCCTATTGGCGGCTGAAAAATTATCGGATTTTAAGCGAGCAAGCACAACCTGACATAAATGCTAAAAGCGGAAATATAATCCGATTATCCGAAAGGAGGTAATTATGGGTGGAGACATTATCGGAATAACCTATATCATATGTATATTTGTGGTTGTTGCCGTATTTTTCGTTAAGGCAATTCGTCATTTCCGGTCGCAGCGGGCTCTGATGGTAAAAACGGGCAAGCGCCTCGTCGGTGTAATCCGTAAATTGGATTATCAATGGCTGTTTTCACCGCTAAGGACCATAACCATATTCGAAATCCATACGGACAACGGAGAAATATTTAACGCCGGCGTCGAAGCGGTTAATTCTGATTTGGATGACGGAGTTGAAATCGAATTCTGGTTAACGGAAGAAATTATCCTCGAAAAACCGGAGGAAATAACAGGCGAAAACCGTTATGGCGGCCGGTTTTATCGCAGTGTCCAGATTACTTACTTTCGGTTGGAAGAGTACACGGTCCTTTCCAAACCGCCAGGCACGACGATTTATACTAAAGCTAATAAGCAGACTGCTATCTAACTATGGGTAAAAAAGGAGGTGTTGATCATGCCAAGAGCGTTATGCCATATCAGATCGGGCGATTGGATATCGATTAATTGTTATAAGTACGGTTGCGAGTCAGTCGAGATTCCGGTGCAACTGGGAAAACAGTATAAATTACACCCCGCTTTCGTAAACGGAGGGAAAGCCGGCCGTTTTCTTTGGTACCCGGGAACGACCGTTAAGGGTTTCGAATTAAGCGAAGACCTGGGCGGTTCGGGCCGTTGTCGCTGCGCGGTATGCGGGACCGAGTTCGCGAGCGCGATCATCGTCTCGGTCGGTCGGGGCC
>CAZYKS010000102.1:0-4001 GCA_964648375.1 uncultured Gammaproteobacteria bacterium
TTTTTAATTTTTTCATCTGATGTATCATCGGCGTTTGTCCTGGATGAGCTAATTTCTTGCGTGCTTGAACTGGCTGATGATGACATCAAATTTACCAGCATTTCTGCTCGTTTCTCCTCCTTACTTATTGTTTTTTCCTGAGACTCTTCAGTAATCTGTTTTTTTACCTCCTTGGGAACTGTTTCGATCGCGGGCATATGCAATAAAAATATTAAACTTAAAGATACGAAAACTAATATAAAAAGTGCTGTTAAAATTTTAAAAGCGGTTTTAGGTGTCATTTAAATTTAAAATATTTTTATAAATTGTTATATTTTATATTATACCGTATTTTATGCATTACATCAAGATAAAATTCCAGGTTACTTAAACTGGCCAATCTCTGTCCCTGTGGTTCTTTCACTTTACACAGATAATGCAGATTCGCCCTGGTCAGTTCTTTTAGTTCAGGCAGTTTCGAACTAGGATTTATCGGGGTAAAATCACGGGCAAACTTAGAGCGGGTGATGTTAACAGCCCTATATAGACGTCTCTTATCAATAAATTCCGCATTCCGCATTCCGCATTCGGCATTCAAAAAAAGCCGCCCATGCCGCCCTTCCCGCGTGGGAATAACACAGTCGAACAAATCCACTCCCCTTTTAACCGCTTCCACGATATTTTCCGGATAACCGACACCCATTAAATAGCGCGGCTTATCCGCCGGCATCTCCGGCGTAAGATAATCGAGCACCTTGTACATCTCATCCGCACTTTCCCCTACCGACAGGCCGCCGATATTATAGCCGTCGAAACCGATATCCGTAAGCTCCTTTAGGCTTTTCAGGCGCAGCTCTTTATCCAGCCCGCCCTGGACTACGCAGAACAATAAAGGCTTCTTGCCCTTGATGCGGCCGTAAGCCTGTCTGGTTTTTTCCGCCCAGGCGCTTGTAAGCGCCACGGCCGCCTCGAGCTTGGACCGGCTGGCCGGCAAAGCGGCGCATTCGTCCAGGCAAACAGCGATATCGACTCCGAGCGCGGCCTGGATCTTGAGCGACTTTTCCGGGGTCAGGAAGTATTCCCGGCCATCGATATAGGACTTGAAGCGGACGCCGTTTTTTGTCAACTTAACCAGGCTCACCCCGGCTTTATTCTTATTGCCGGCAAGCGAAAACACCTGGAACCCGCCGCTATCGGTCAGAATCGGCTTGTCCCAACCCATGAATTTATGTAATCCGCCCGCCCGGGCGACTAGCCTTTCCCCGGGCCTTAGCATAAGATGATATGTATTGGAGAGAAGTATCTGGCTTTCCAGTTTTTCCATCTCGCCCGCCGAAACATGCTTAACCGCCCCCTGCGTCGCCACCGGCATGAAGCACGGCGTTCTGATATCGCCATGCGCGGTTTTAAGTATCCCCAGCCGCGCCGAAGATTGTTTCGATTTTTTCAGCACTCTAAACATATAAGCAAACCTGATTATTTCCACCCCCTAAATCCTAAATCCTAAATAATTCCGAATTCCCAATTCCGCATTCCGAATTTGAATAATTCCGCATTCCGAATTTGAATAATTCCGCATTTGTATCATTCCACCATCCCTAAATCACAAATCCTAAATCCTAAATCAAATAATCCTACCTCACGATCCCGTCGCTATTGGCGATATTATCGTCTTCCAGCCTGGTCGTTTTCGCCCCCGTGGTCTTAGTCAGCTCGGTCTTGGTTTCGGAATCGGTCGCGGTAACCGTACTGCCGGGCGTAATTACCATGATCTTATTGCGGTCGGCCTCGGCCGGGGTGATCTTGACGCTGAATTCGGCGCTGGCGTTCGTAACCGTATCCGGCAGGCGGCCGATCTGCCAGATCACCCGGTTAGTATCGGGATCATAAACGACCGTGCCGACTGACGATAACGACTTATCGTCCCAGCTGACGTAATCCGGGAGCGTGACGGCAACCCGGGCGTCGGTAAGGTCGTGCAGGCTGTTTTCGAGCTTCCAATAAACCTTAAAACTCGTGGTTTCGCCCACTTTCGGCGGCAGCGGGCCGGAACCGACGGCGATATTATCCTCGCTGAAATACCTGAGCTGCTCGTCCAGCACCAGGTTGCTGTTGATCTTATTGAGAATGGTATTGCTTTTATTATCGTCGTTGCCTGAGACTTCGTCGGCGTTGCCGATGGTATACTGGGCGTAGCTTTTAACCTGGTACTCCTTGCCCGACTGGATAGCGCCGAGCTCCGCGACCTTGATCGAAAAATCGATCGTGCCTTCCTCGCCGGGCTTAAGCGCTTCGAGCCCGGGAACCTCGGCCTTGGTCCAGGTAATGGTATTCCCCTTTTCCTTTCCCTGGCTGGGATTATTTAGCGTCGTCCAGTCTAAAAAGTCGCTTTCCAGAACCGCCATGATCACGACGTCTTTCATATCAGTTTCCCCTTTATTCGAATAGACGATCGAATAATTGAGGGTGTCGCCGAAATTTACCCCCTGGTCCTCTTTCGCGCCGTTGATGATCATAGTCAGGTTCAGGTCGCTTTTCATCACTTCCAGGGTAATCGTATCTTCCTTGAATTTATGGAAAGTGCCGCTGCCGTCATCCTGCTCGTAATCGATTTTTATGTCCTGGGTATCGGAAACCTTGCTGTTAACCTTGAACCTGATCGGTATTTCCTGCTCGGTCGTAGTGGCTCCGTTCACCTGCCAGACCCCCGGCCGGACCTCTTCGATATTTTGGTTTTGTCCGGTATTATCGGCATTATCGCTTTTGATAAATTCGATATTTTCCTGCGGTTCGACTGTCACGCGAAAATTATCGATCCGGTTGCCCGTATGGGCCTTGTATTTTACGGTGATCTGGTCATCCGCGCCGATCAATACGCTAGAGATATAATCATAATCGATATCAAGCCCGATATCGTTCACGGCCGTAGTCAGCGATTGTTCTTTTTTGAATTCCGAGGAAAAATTTGCCGGAGTATAGGTAAGCGTCGCCAGGATAATCCCGGTTTGGTTTACCGGTCCGATGATCTTGCCTTTGATTTTTATGGTGGAGGTGCGGCCGGCCGGAATACTGGGAAAGTTCCAGATGCTGGTTTCGCTGTCGGCGAACGGCTGGGCGTCGAGAAAGACGAAATTATCGGGATAATTGACGCTGAAGCGGGCGTTATTGAGGGCGATCGCGGTGGTATTCTTGAAAGTAACGGTATAATAAAATTCCTGGCCGGCGGTTACTTCGGCCGGTCCATCCAGGCTGAGCTCGACCGCGGTCACGTCGGAGCCGCCCTGGAGATAATAAGTATAGGCCCCGTACCCGGCGCCGCCTAAAATAGCGGCCGTAAACAGAAGCGTGAAGAACCAAAAGAAAAATCCCCGCCTCTTCTTGATGTCGAGCTTTTTTACGTCGACCGCCTTGCCTTTATCGTCCTGGTAGATCTCGTTCAGGCTATCCTCGATTTCATCTTCCCGCGCCTCTTCTTCGATATATTCATCGAAGCGTTCGACTTCCTGCTCGGTCGGCAAATCCCGCTTGGTAAATTCGAGGATACTGGGCTTAGCCTCATTAATTTTAACGCCATCGTCAGCACCGCCTTCTTCTTCGAGGTTAATGATTTTTTCGTTTTTTATTTTACCCATATGCTTATATAAAATTACCTATTAACTTTGTCAATCTCCCACAAATATACAAATCACTTCACGAATTTACAAATTAAGTAAAATAGATATATCGTTTTAATATTATTTGCAATACTCGTGAAAGGATTCGTTGATTTGTGGGGTTTTAATCTAATTATTCCCGATTGGATTTAGGATTACGGCCCAGTATTTATCGCTATCCAAAGTATCGTTTATAAGCCAGCCGCTTCCGCTTAGGTTCAGATCATCGGGATAATGCCAAACCGCCTGGAAATTTTTCGGAATAACGAGCTTACTCCTGAAAATGTTCGCTTTTGCGCCTGGCTGTTTCTGCACCAGCAGGGCGTACGGCATCAACTTATTTTCGCCCGATACGCTTTCTGCCGTTAA
>CAZYKS010000103.1:0-3950 GCA_964648375.1 uncultured Gammaproteobacteria bacterium
AAGATGATCAAGCTATCGGAAACTACCGTGAAATAATGCCAGACTCCGTTGATTTTAATGACCGGCACTTGCCAGCTGTCAAGATAAAGGTATCGCCCTAATGGATTGGTTATCTTCTCTATACCGACACCGCCGATAATAACAGCGCATGCGGCCAAAATCGGAAAAATTATCTGCAAACCCGGTCTCAGGTCGTATTTATCGTCCCAATAACCGCCAATCATTAATATAAGCGCTCCGATGAAAAAACCGAGCCAATGGGATATCCCCAGGTCGCCAGCAGTTAACCGGCCGCGGACAAAATATAATACGATGAAAAAAGCGATGAAAACCGCCAATCCGCCCAGAAGCGGAATATCGTGTTTGTGGATTTTCCTCGGTTTATCCGGATAATCGGTTATTCCGAATCTACTAGCCAATCTTTTTATTCCGACTGTCGCTATGATCGAAATTATAATGGTTATAATGAAGACCGCCGGGTAATAATAAAACATATATGAATTCATTTTCATTTAAAGCCGCGGCCGTTTGACACATGCCGGAAAATATGTATAAATTAGTAATGATAAAGTTAACATATCGATAAAACCTTAACTACAACGAATTCAGGAGGTGCGGATGAAAAAGAAAATATCGGGCAATGCTTCTTTGAAAAAACCAACCGGTTTAATAATCGGTAAATACAGCGAGAAGGAGGCGAATTGTGTGGATACGATGATGAGGGGCTATTCATTCAAATTACAATTCCATATAGACAAGTGCAGAATGCCCAAATGGAAAATTTTTGATTTTATCTTTTTTACCCGCGAAGGATTTAACGCCTTTCCTGAGCTATTCTGCCAATTAAAGGATATAAAACCGACATTTATCATCAGCCAGGATAGACACATGCCAGGCTACCCCGATGTGCTGCCGATAACCGACGGAACTGAAATGCATTTAATAGACTCGCTTATGGGATATTATAATTCCCAAAAATTTTAACCAGCAAGTGACAAAATCCATTAGAGCATATCGAAATACGGTATGCTCTATTTTATAACTCCGGAGCCTTAATTACTTTGATTTCCGGTCCGACATCGATATAGACGGTATCCCGGCGCCTAAGCTCCCCGGCCAGAATCTTAGAGGCAATCGCATCATCAACCTTGTCCTGTAGGAGGCGCCGGAGCGGGCGGGCGCCGAATTTCGGGTCGAATCCCAGACTTGCCAGTTCGCGCACCGCTTCCTCTTCAACGCGCATGCCGATGCCTTTGTCGGCAAGCATTTTCCCGGTTTTATTAAGTAATAGCCGGGTAATTTCGACCACGTCTTCGAGAGCCAGCGGTTCGAATACGATTACCCCATCAAACCGGTTAACCAGTTCGGGGCGCATTATTTTAAGGAGATGATTATTGATCAGGTCTTCTTTGAATTCTCCGATCCCTTTACCGGCGAAGATCTGCTCCTGGATAAAAACCGCTCCCGCGTTCGAGGTCGCGATGATTATGCTTGAGGTGAAATCGATTGTCCGGCCCTGGCCGTCGGTCAGGCGCCCGTCTTCCATCACCTGCAGGAATAAATTCAGTATTTCCGGGTGGGCTTTTTCGAATTCATCCAGAAGGATCAAAGAAAACGGGGCTTTGCGCACCGCCTCGGTCAGGTAGCCGAGGGTCCCGCCGGGCGAACCGATCATTTTTTCGATGCTGTCGGCGTGCTGGTATTCGCTCATATCGATCCGGATCATATACTGCTCGTCCCCGAAATATACTTCCGATACGGATTTGGCCAGCTCGGTCTTCCCTACCCCGGTCGGGCCGAGAAAGAGAAAATTCGCGATCGGACGCTTGCCCTCCCTGATCTCGGTGCGCGCCCGCCGCAGCGCCGAGGATACCATCTTAACCGCTTCTTCCTGGTCGACCATGCGCTTGTGGATATCATCTTCGAGCTTAAGGAGCTTCTCGCCCTCGGATTCTGTGATTTTTGCGGTTGGAATCCGCGTAGTCTCGCTGATGCAGGCGGCGATCTCCTCTTTAGTGACCAGCCCGCCCGAACCTTTGGTTTTCGCGACCCGGACTGCGACCGATTCCAGAACTTTAATCGCTTTTTCCGGAAGATATTTATCGTGGATATAGCGGCTGGTAAGCGCGATCACCTGCTCGATGGCATTATAGGAAAAATATACGCCGTAGCGCCCTTCGATGGCGCCGATCTTGCTTTCGATGATCTGGACCGCCTGGTTGCCGGACGGTTCCTTGATTTCTACCCGGGCCATTACCCCTCCCAGCGAAGCGTTTTCGATATAGCGGGTATAATTCCTGTCGGTGGCGGTGGCGATGCAGTAAAAACCCTGCCGTTCGATCGCGCTTACGAGTACTTCTGATAAATCCAGGCTCTCCTCGCTGCCGGCCGTAATTCCGGCCATGCCTTCGACATTACGGATCCCTAATACGATATTCCCGGCTCTCATTACCTCGCTGACCGCGGCCAGAAGCCGTTCCTCGGCATCCGCCGGCGATGCGCCGCTTACCAGGCGGGCGATATCGAGCTCGACCAGGCGCTTGTCTTTCAGCCCGTACGGCACGTCTTCCTCGACCATCAGCTGGGCGATGCCGTCCAGGACCGCGCTTTTACCGACTCCCGGCGGCCCGGTTATGATTACCGCGTTATGCCCGCTTTCGAACTGTTCGAAAATTTTCTCGATTTCGGCTTCGCGCCCGACGCAAAGTTCGAGCTTGCTCCATTTAGCGGCTACGGTCAAATCGTAAGCGAGGCGGTTCAATATCGGCGTCGCTACCGCCGTATACGCCCGATCCATCGCGGTCGCCGGCTTAAAGCGCGCGGCCCGCTGATAACGCTTATACCCCTCTACCAGCTTCTTGTTCACTTCGAACCAGATAACCACATTATTGATTTTATTCTCGTCCACCTCAAGGTCGTATAAAATCTCATATAGGTCGTGGTCGACCATTATCGAGGGCAAAACCAGGTTCAGGGGTTCGACTTTTTTCTGTCCTAGGCCCAAAGCGTATAAATAGGCGTTAACCAGCGCTTGCTTCGCGTCTTCGCTTATGTCGATCCCCTGTTCCGCCGCATTAATGAGGCTAAGCCGTTTCTTGAGCTTCGCTACCAGGGCCGATCCGTCTACGTTCAGCCGCGAAAACAGCGCCGCCACTTCCCGGTCTTTCAGACAGCTGATAAAGAGGTGGATTACGGTTAACGCTTCATGGTTGGCGCTATCAGCCAATAAAAACGCGTCTTCCACGGCCTTAACGGCTTTAAGGCTATAGCCTGTGGCTACGTCGATTTTTAGCGAGTCTTTAGCGCGGATAAGGCCTTGCCAATTATCCGGAATATCGAATTCCTGGTCGCGCTCACTCCTGGGAATTTTTTTTATTTTTCGGCTTTTTCTGATCTGCTCCGACAAGCGGTAAAAAACGAACAGGTCCGCGGCCGCCCCCAGCCAGAACAGAAGCAATAAAGGATGCTGGAACTTCCAGAATGTAAAAAAAGCGATATGATTAGAGAGATTGGAATTAGTCCATTGCCACCAGGCCAGCGCCCCGATGCCGGCTATCCCGAAAATGAAGATCGCGAAATTGATCATTCCTTCAACCCAGCGCCTAAACCGGCTCAATTCGATCATCGCAGGGCTAAGCCCCATACCCCAATAATAAAACTTACCCTCGTAAAAGCTGCCCGCGCCCATCCCCTGGCAATTATCGCAGGTCATAAGCAGGTTCTTCTTCCCGCTCCCGTGGCATTGGGGGCAGACGATGAAGTTATAATTGTTTTTATTTTCTTCCGGCATTTTACCTGTCCACTGCCCTATCATTCTCCGGTCGAACCGGGAAGTCCACGGCAAGCAGAGCTTACGTTATTTCCTTGAATAAATCCCGCCCGCCCCGTTAGATAATTATGTTAAAATAATAATTTCAGTTATTGCCTACTAATAATTGTATCCTGTTAAA
>CAZYKS010000104.1:0-3941 GCA_964648375.1 uncultured Gammaproteobacteria bacterium
TGGTCGCGTTATGGGCAGTGAAGAGTACGCACACCGAACAGGTGCAGGAGCCTTAGATCCAGCCGCTTCAGGATAAATAAGAGGACGATCGCCGACATCGTTACCAGGCTGATCAGCTCTTCCGTGATCGGCGCCTGGCCGACGCCGGAATTATAGGCGAAATAACCGGCGATAAATATAAGGGCAATGATGAGGAGGTAATAAGCCGGACGGCTTAGGTTTTTTTTCAGCCGGTCGGGAATATTGGACCGGCGGAATTTATCGATTAAGTATTTCAGCCGGGCTGGGCGTTCGATCCGGTTTATCAGGCCGCGCACCCGCTCCGGCAGGAAACGGCGGAAGGCCAGCGGTTCGTAAAAGAGCCAGGCGCAGAAAATGCCCAGGGGAAAGGCGATCAGATGGACCTGATACAGGAAAAATACTCCGTTTAAGAACGACGGCCGCAGGGACAGGGTAAAATATGTTAACAGATAGATGATCAGGGCGGACAGCCAGGGGAATTTTTTCGAAAACAGCCAGGGAAAAACCAGGTAATAAAAAAGAATCAGGGTAAAATACCAGAGCGGCGAATTAAGGTCACGGAAGAGATCGGCGCCCGGAAAATAACCCAGGAAGGACTGGATAATATAAGTTAGGGGATAATGGAGCTTCAATATTAAAAAATCGAGCAAGAAAAATACCGCGAGCGCGATCCAGAACGGGATAAACAGGCGCGCCAGCCGCTTCCGGTAGAATTCCAGCCTGGTCAGGCTGCGTTTCAGCGCACTCGTAGCCAGGCCGAAACCGGACAGGAATAAAAACAAGTCCACGCCCACGCCAGCCAGGATCGACAAGGGGAAGAGGAAACGGTGGTCGCTGATTAGAAAATATCCGACATGGGCAAAAATTATTCCTAAAATAGCCAAGCCCTTCAATTCCTGCGTGAGAGAGACCGGAAACCACTCGGGATTTTTTTTCATTCTCGCGGTCGTAATCAAAAAAATAACCAGGACCGCTGCGAAGATCCAGGTGGAAGATACCGGGTTATCGATTAAGTTGATCATAAATAATGTCGGCCCAAAGCGCGTAGCCGGCGGCCGAGGGATGGAAACGGTCAGCCGCCAGGAGCGGACCGTCCGGGCGCAGCTGGTCCACGGTCGGGGTATAGAGGTCGATATAGTCGATGTTATTCGATTCAGCCAGGTCCGCGATGATCCGGTTGAAGGCGACGGTTTCGGATTTAAAATAATAATTATACGGCGGCAAGAGGAGCGAGTCGGAACCGATCAGGGGGATGCCGACGGCATAGATGCGGGCATGGGTGCGTTTTTTCAAAGCGGAAATGATCGCCTGGTAATTATTCCTGAAATCAGAACGGGAAACGAAGCCGTGGATGTCGTTCACCCCGGCCAGGATCGTGACGATATCGGGATCATCGGCGATTGCGGCGGGCAGGAGGTCTTTAACGATATCGGCTGTGCGCGCTCCCGGATAGGACCGGTTATTAAGCGTGACCGCGTTTCCGGTGGCGGTTAATTTTTGGGCGATTAAATACGGATAAGACTCTTCGTAGCTTAAAGTACCGACTCCGGCCGTCAGGCTGTCACCCAGGGCCGAATAGACGAGCTGGCCGCTACTATCGGAGTTAGCGCTAAAATCATAGGTGCCCTGGGTGTCGCTCGCCGGCAAACCGGCCCGGCCGATCTCGCGGTAGATATAATGGTGGGCCAGGAGCAGATAGGCTACGCCGCCGATGAATATAATGATTAATATAATGGATATGGTTTTTTTCATATTATTATCGGGTCTTATATCTATTAGTATAGGTGATTTAGAAATTTTTCGCCACCAAATTTGACCGGGTGCATCCGCCGGCAATAAGTGCTATAATTTTTATAGGAATATATAGTATAATATCAAGCAAAAATATTTTATCTGAAATAAAACCGTATTATTGATTAAAATATGTTTTTTGGTGCCTGGATTCCCCCGGTTCGACCGGGGGAACGACGCCAAACACGTAAGTCCAATTATTATGGCGATAGCGATTATTAAAGCGATTATTTTAGGGGTGGTCGAAGGGATTACCGAATTCCTGCCGATTTCCTCAACCGGGCATTTGATCCTCATTAACCAGTGGATCGGTTTCAGCGATCCGTTTACCAAGATGTTCGATATCGTGATACAGCTGGGGGCGATTTTAGCGGTAGTGGTGTATTTTTTCAATCGGCTTTGGCCGTTCTCGAGCGACCCGGAGAAGAATAAAGCGATCTGGAGTTTATGGAGCAAAGCGATAGTGGGCGTCGTGCCGGCGTTAATTTTGGGTGCGCTCTTCGGCTCTGTGATCGAGGAAAAACTGTTTACCCCGGCGGTGGTAGCCGCGGCCCTTATCATCGGCGGTATTATTCTTGTTATTATCGAAAAAACTTCCCGCGAATCCCGCATCACCAGCGTCGCGGACCTGTCATACCGCACGGTTTTGATTATTGGTCTGATCCAGACCCTGGCCATGGTCCCGGGCACGTCCCGGTCTGCCGCGACCATTATCGGCGCCATGCTCCTGGGCGCGTCACGGGTGGTAGCGGCCGAGTTTTCCTTTTTCCTGGCGATCCCGACCATGGTAGCCGCGTCCGGCTACAGCCTTCTTAAATATTCGGGGGCCATGTCCGGCGCCGAGATGATTGCCCTGGCCGCAGGTTTTATCGTCGCTTTCCTGGTGGCTCTGGCCGTCATCCGGCTGTTCATGGACTATATCCGCAGGCATGATTTCAGGGCGTTCGGCTATTACCGGATCGCGCTAGGACTTATAATCGTTTTATACTTTTTACTCAAGTAATTTTCAATATTCATGCTAATAAATTTTACCGGGATTTTTATCATCGTTTGCATCGCCCTGGCTTTTCTCTATATCGGATTCAAGGCCTTCGGGAACAAGTCTATAGCCAGGAGCGGCGGCTGGTCCTGGCGCATTGTCGTGGTGGTATTGGTGATCCTGGCATTACGGCTGTTTACGCCGCTCCGGGCCCAGCATCCCCTAACCGGCTCGTTTACGCTTACTCCGCCGACATCGATAATCGGCCTGATCGCCGATATCTTTACCCTGGCCGGACTGCTGGTTACGGTTTGGGCGCGCCGCACCCTGGGGCGGAATTGGAGCCCCATGGTCGTGGTCAAGGAAAAACATGAACTGGTCGAGGCCGGGCCATACCGCTACGTGCGCCATCCTATGTACAGCGGCTTCATCCTCCTGTTCCTCGGCCCGGTGGTCTGGATCAACAGTCTTTACGGCTACGCCTTTTTAGCGGTCGTGTTAATCGGTATGCGCATAAAAAGCCTTAATGAGGAAAGGCTGTTAACCGAGCAATTTCCCGACGCTTATCCGGAATATAAGCAGCGCACTAAAGCCCTGATTCCGTTCGTGTGGTAAGAATTTTTCTGAGTCATTTTAATTTTTAAGGGAATGACGCCGGCGATTTAACAAATACACGAAATTTAGAGTAATTCTTTTAAATCATGCCCAATTCTATTTTTCCTTTAACATACACCGGTCCGGTCGCCCTTAAGGACGTGGGCGGCAAGGGACTGTCGCTTATCCGGGGGACTCAGGCCGGTCTGCCGGTGCCGCCCGGGTTTATCCTGACAGTCGGGTTTTTTACGCCCTGGCTAGATTCGCTAAAAACCGGCGAGGCCTGGTCCCGGTTTCGGGAAGCAGGAGATAAAGAATTGCCCGCGGCCTGCGACGCCCTGAAACAGTCTGCCTTAAAGCTCTCCTTAAACCCCGAACAGAAGCGGATACTGGAACAGGCCTTGAGTCGATTCGATGCCACTGTCCTGTTTGCGGTCCGGTCTTCCTCGCCGGAAGAGGACCTTGATGGGGCCTCATTCGCGGGCGGCTACGAAACCGTATTGGGGGTTAAGGCGGGAGAACTCGATTCCGCGGTTAAGCGCGCCTTCGCCTCCGC
>CAZYKS010000105.1:0-887 GCA_964648375.1 uncultured Gammaproteobacteria bacterium
TGTAGTCGGGATAATCAATCTGCTCGGATATTTTTTCTATATTTATGGACGAGATATTCTGGCCATCCTCAGATATTTCGGTTGGCTGTCGCTGGTTATGTTGGTATTCGGCCTGGTTTTGCCGGTCGTGTTGCTGGCTATCGCTAATGCCATTAGCAACGATGAGCGAGCCGAGAAATTCTATCGCTACTTTACTCTGATTTTTTTCGCGACCATTATATTTCTGTCGATTATTATGCTTGTGGAAATGGTCAATTACGGAGGCTTTAATCTGGTATTATTTCCTGCATGTTTGTTAGCCGTGACCGTTATATTATATTTTGAGCTCCAGGAAATAAATCCTATGGCGCAACGGTTCGAGCGTTGGATTGCAGCGGCTTATTACGGAATGAGGCTAGATGCATTCCCTTTACACCGAAATAGGTTAAACCGGTTGCTTAAAAAGAACGTATTTTTCCGGACCATATCCCCGGAATCGCAGGAGCAGATGTTAAACTCAGTCTGCCGGCTGGTATTAATGGTTTTCAGGTCTGACACAATTCCGGCAGCTCTGAAAATTTTATTACCGGTAATGGACGCTAAGCTTTTGGGAGATCTAAATAAAATTAGCGATATTTTGTTAGAGATGACAGAAAAACAGGCTTTAGAAATTTTAAGGTTAATAACCAGAGGGGTATCGTTTAATGATGCCCGGCGACAATATTGGCGCAGCGAGAGGGAAAGATGGGAACAAGACAAGGAATTGGATAAATTATGGAATAGCATTAAATATCCGTTTAAATTTATCTGGCGTGTTATTACTTGTCCGTTTTTAGGCTTATGGGATTTACTGCGCGGGCTGAAATATCTATTCGAAAAATTCAACCAGATGTGTCCTTACATCTCCC
>CAZYKS010000105.1:897-3883 GCA_964648375.1 uncultured Gammaproteobacteria bacterium
TTAGTTTAATCATAACGGGGCTAGCATAGTATATGCGCGAGCCCCGTTTTTTTAATAGTTGAGGATAAAAGAAAACCTGGTGTAGGCGAACAAACGTTTGTTCACCTACACCAGGTTTTCTTCTTTGTTTATTTTAATATTATTTGGTAATGATTTTGTCGACAATTCCGTATTTGCGCGCGTCTTCGGCGCTCATAAAGTGTTCGCGGTCCGTGTCTTTTTCGATGCGCGCTATCGTTTGTCCCGTATGCTTGGCTAAAATCTTGTTTAGTTTATCTTTGATTTTAAGGATATATTCGGCCCGGATCTTGATATCGGTGGCCTGGCCTTCGGCGCCGCCCATCACCTGGTGGATCATCACTTCCGAGTTAGGCAGGACGAAACGCTTGCCTTTTGCGCCCGAAGCTAAGAGGACCGCACCCATGGAAGCGGCCATCCCGACGCAGATGGTGGAGACGTCGCATTTGACGTATTGCATGGTGTCGTAGATAGCCATGCCGGCCGTGACCGAACCGCCGGGCGAATTGATATAGAACTTGATGTCCTTTTCCTTGTTTTCCGCGTCTAAAAACAGGAATTGGGCGATAATGATATTAGCGACATGGTCGGACACCCCTTCCCCGAGGAAGATGATCCGGTCTTTTAAAAGGCGCGAGTAAATATCGTAAGCGCGTTCGCCGAAAGTCGATTTTTCGATAACCGTTGGAATTAATGGCATAATTTTTAATTTATGATTTAGGATTTATGATTTAGGATTCACTATATAATCTTAGTAATATTTAAATAAGATGTCAAATGTATATTCCTAAATCTAAAATCGTAAATCCTAAATTATTCGCCATCCGTGCCCTGTTTGCTCGAGTTTCCCCGTAACCGTAAACCCGGCCGCTTTGACGTGTCCGCCGCCGCCGAGGATCTGCGCCAGCTTCGAAACGTCCGCGTCCGGATGGTTAGTGCGCAGGCTGCCGCGGATTATATCGCCTTCCTGCCGTAAAAGGAGAATCACCCGGGCATCGTTCATATTGCTTAAAAATTCCGAAATCCCTTCGAGTTCTTCGGTCGACGACTCCGTATCCTTTAGATCGTCTTCCGAAAGCACCGATACGGCCAGCGAATATTTCTTATTGACGACGATATTATCGATCGCCTTGCCCCAGAGCTTCATCGCCGGTAGGCTCTTATTGCGCCAGGTCGATTCGAGGATCGGCGGCAGGCGCGCCCCCCGCTTCAGGAGTTCGGATGCGATATCGATGGTTTTATTGGATGTATTCGGGAAGAAGAAGAATTTTGTATCGGTCGCTATTCCCGTTAGTACGCAGTTGGCCATATTTTTATTCAGTTTGATCCGGTTGGCCCGGTAGAAATCATAAATCAACTCGGAAGTGGAGGAGGCGGCCGGGATCTTGATCTCAAGGTCGGCAAAATCGTCGATTTTCGGGTGATGGTCGATATTGATCGCGAATTGTTCCTTTCGGCGGGCTGAGAGTACTTCGGCCAGCCCGGTCCGGCCCAGATCGCCGCAATCAAGAACGATTATCAGGTCGATATTGTCGAAACCGAGATTGTCTTTGTCGGATGTGATTTTTTCGATCCGGGGAAGGAAATCGTATTGCCAGGGTGGAGTATCGGTGCAATAGGCGCGGTAAGGTTTTCCCAGGGTTTCCAGGAATTCGGCCATGGCGCATAGCGAACCAAGCGCGTCCCCGTCCGGGTGGGTGTGGGTTACGAGCAGGATATTATCCGCGTCCCGTATTTTATCGTATGTGATTTTATATTTATCGTCCATATGATAAGTGTATCTTAAATTTAACGAATGTATCATTATTGATTATACGCTTTTTTAGGTTAAAACTTTGTTCAGTGAATATATTATTGTATCCCAACCCTCCCGAAAAAGCAACCCCCTCTGTTGTCATGTCGAGCGAACCCTCGCCTTAAAAGGTGAGGGTGAGCCGAGATATCCCTTATGCCAATATAGACAGACATAGCTCAAAATTACGGATTATCACGAAACAGCCGCTTCCATGCGGTTATATTAAATTCATCCTCCATTAATTATTTTTTCACGATTAATTAAACTGCCCGTGTTAATGTGCCAATATAAGAATAATAATATAAATAGATTAAGATAATATTATGCTTAAAATCCTTACCGCCATATTGATTATTATAATACTGGTATTCGGATTTTCGGTTATTGATCCGATCCGGGCCCAAGCCGCCACCTCGATCAGCGATACGCTCAACCAGGCGCTACAAAAAAGCATCAGTAATTCCGTTAACGACCAGGTAAAAAACGCCCGCCGGACCGCCCAGGACCAGGCCAGTTTCGAGCGCAGCCTGAACCGCGATATCCGGAATGAAGTGAAAAAAAGCATCACTGATAAGCTAAAGGACCGGAATAAACTGACGCGCGACCTCGATACCGTTACCAGGGACCAGGTAAAAAAGCAGTACCAGGATACGCTTAAATCCGGCACTATCGACCTGAGCCAATTCGGCGTTGATCCGCAGGCGATCCTGGAACCGAAGACAAGCGCTGCGGGCGGAAACCCGGCCAGCCAGCCGGCGGAAACCGCCACCGGCGCCCAGGTAAAGAGCCTGGAAGCGCAGGTGCAGGCGCGCCAGCGGCAATTAGCCGACCTGGAACAGATTAACCAGCTGAAACAGCAGCTGCTGCAGCTTAACCAAAAGATAATCGAACAGGGCGGCAGTATCACCCCGACCACGCCCGATACCGGCTCGCCGATCGAAGCCGTGAACAGGGACACTGCTGCTGCCGAAACGCCGTCCCCGGCATCGGCGGCAACGGAGTCTGCCGCAACTGCCGTGCAAACAGTTACCGCCCCGGCACCGGCTGCGGTTAATCCGACCCCGGCTAACTGCGACCTCTATAATTATCCCGTCGACCCTGAAATAAGCGTCCATTTCGTGGCGCTTCCGACCACGAGCCCGGACCCTGCGCGCCAGCTCGACGATCTCATGC